>JBFRWQ010000280.1:0-4704 GCA_051439665.1 Microcystaceae cyanobacterium
AGCATTAAACCCACTTTTCTCTTTTAAGGGAAATAGCCACTGAATATAATCATGAACACTTTCTAATTGGTGATCATTCCATTGCCAGATATCCTCAATTTTTCGTCCTCGATGATCGACTGTATTCCCTAAATAAAAGTTGATTAGATTACTGTTACTACCTGTCATGATGACTCCTGATAATTGGTTTGAGTAATGGGTAGGCTTAGGCAAGAAATTATCTTTTTGGCTCTCCTGACTTTATGGTAATAAGCAAAACTTATACATCTCCTGGATGGGTTAGTCACAGCGATAACTTAGAGGAAAAGTTGATAATTTTTGATTTGTGCCGTAACCCATCACAGGCTAATTGTATGATTTTATACGGTCTCCACCATCGTCTCGAAAGAGCCAATCACTCATTGATTGAGCTACCATAATTGGTAAAAATTTGGGTAATAGAACAAAAAAGTTGGCAACAACAATATTTGTTATTTCAAGAAAATTAATCAAAGTTAGTAAGTGCCAAAAACTAGAAAGGTGACACCTACTGAATTAAAGATTAACTCAATTTCAAAACTTGTCGAAGATGTTCTTGAAATCCGATTAATCCTCCCTTTCCTTGATGCCAATAGGCTTTAAATGCTTCAAAATTGTCAATGTTTGCCAGTTTCCCACCTTGAAGATTCATCTGACAGTCAAAAATGGATTCAACTTTGGGGGGATTATTCCAATCAGATGTCATCCAAATAATTTTTACCATACGATAAGGCGTGTAGTCAGAATGGTGAGAATCTATGACGACATCATTATCCATGAGTTGGACTAAATGAGTAATGCAGTTATTTTGTTTGAGTAGAATAAGTTCTCCGAACTTGGGGACTTGGGCATTTTTTTGCTCATGATCTGGCCAATTTAAACCAAACATTTTTAAATCCCAATTAGCATGAAAAACATCTGGATATTGATTGATAGCATCAGGATGATATGCCCATTGTACCTCAGGTCTGGGATCGGTCACATTTTTAATCCATTTAAGTCCCGTTAAATCCATTTTTCTTTGTCTTCGTTGATTTCGACGGGATGAGTAAGGGTTTGAGTTTGAATGACTTCGCCCCCATGATTCATAATGGGCTTGCTTGCGCATTCTTACATAGTCCCCTGAGCTTAATTGTGACTCTAAATTGTTTAAGGCTTGGTATTCCTCAACCATTGCTGCCGAGCTAGGGGCAGACATCACTTGTTGACGGGCTGATTGCAGGGAAGACTTAGCTGCTCTGTAATCTCTTCGATCTAAATGACTGACGATTTCTTCTTTCGCCCTTGCAGACATCAATAAAGCAACCAGTTGTGTCACTTCTTCATTCACTGGAAATTGAGTTAATTGGGTTGAAGCAACCACAGGAAGTTGTAGCGCTTCTAGGATTTCCTGTCTTTGTTGTTGCTCTGAAGTATTCCACGCTAGACGAAATTGACATAATGGGTTTTCTTGTCTCATGGGCGGAATTTTTAAGCGCAAAGCCACTTCGATCGGATTTCCGACAACCAAATTGGGTAACTTGTAGTTGCCATATTCTGTTTTCTCTAAATTATTGAAAAAATCAACCAGCGTTACCCCAGAAAAGAATTCAATCCCTAAACTGACTTTTTCGCCGACGGTTGCCATAATTCCCTGTAATTCAGTGTTAAAAATCTCAGGAAGTTGAGTGGGAGAATTAATATAGTAATAGTTTCCATCTCCACTATTAGCCATCGCTGTCATTAAATCTTCGTTATAGTCATCTCCGACCCCCATTGTCGTTGTACTAACCCCATGTTTGGATAATCCATACACCTGAGAGGCAATCAAATCAGGGTTCGTTTCTCCCACATTCGCTAACCCATCAGAGAGTAAAATGACACGATTGAGTTGATTGGGTTGTATATGACGACTAACTTGTTTTCCGCCTTCTAACCATCCACCCTGTAGATTGGTCCATCCACGGGGCGTAATCCCTTGAATCTGACTAATAATATAGGTTTTTTCTTCAAGGGAAGTACTAGGAACTAAAACATCTATTTCGTTATCATAAACCGTCACACTGATGCGATCGCTGGGCAATAACTGTTGTACTGCATAACAAGCGGCTTGGCGAGCATATTGGATCTTTTGACCTTGCATTGAGCCAGACCGATCTATCACCAGACCAATATTTAATTTTGGACGTTCAACGGTGATTTCAGGGGAAGGCGGAAGAATGCGAACAACAAGATCCAAGGTTGTAGAATTGTCGGAACTAATGGCATTGCGTAAGGGAATCAGTTGAATGGTGGGTATTGTCATGGTTTTCCTCTGCGTTGTTGAGCAATAAAATCTTCTATGGTTTGCAGAATTTTTTCTTGCAAAACCTGTTGTTGATGGGAATTGGCGGGATACTGAAAATCTGAGCGCACGAGAATTTTTAATCCTGAGTCAACGTCTAAATGAAACCAAGTACTTGCTTGTGCTTTAACAGACTTACGGACTGACCGCCTCGTAGGAGTTGGATTTGTCAAGTTTTCTAAATAAGCTAAAGCAGGGTTAGTGGGGTTTGCTTGGAGTTGTACGCCAATAATCAGGAGGTTTTTAAGCTCTTGATTGTTTTTTTGTGAGATCATGGGACGAATCGCACTAATTCCGATCCCTTCACTCATCAGTCGTCGCACCACTAACAGTTGCAAGAGATGGCGAAATGTGTAAACGGCGTATTTCCCCTGGCGCTCAGGGTCATCTAGGAGTCCTTGCGTCGTGTAATATCTCACTAAACGGGGATTAATCTCTTTTTGTTCTGCTTTCCCTGTGCTTATATATTCAGGGAGCAATTGATTGGCAATTTCAGAAAATTCCTCCAGATACCAAAGATTTTCTTCTTGAGCCAGACTGCTTAATCTGTCCATAGTTCTAAGATAACGTTTGCAATTAAAAACGTCAAGTTTTTTGAATAACAATTTTTACTGTCAACAATGGATGTGCAGAACATCTCATTAGGGCTTTAAAGATACTATAAATCAGGGAATAAGTTTGTAAAATAAGAAAAATAAAAGTCTTTTTGTAAATTATGTCTTTCAATCTTACAATTACCAAAGGATTCATTGCTCCAGAAATTGGTATCTGTAGGGGCGCCAGGCTTGCGCCCACTCGATCTAAATCTCTAAGAAACAGATGTTCCTGTTAACTGAGGCTCTGTCAACCAAGTTCCGTGGAAACCATAGGGTACTCTTTGGGGAATTATTACTCGTGCGATCGCATCTCCACTGAAATCTTGAGCATTAATGACTACCAGTTCCGAAGTCTGAGCGCTTTCATCATATACATAGGTCACAAGCCAGCCATCATCTTCCTGACTAGCGTTAAGTCGAGGCGCAAATACAGCTTCTCCACCATAGCGCCCTTGACCAAACTCATGATGCTCTGAGCGCCCCGTTTCTAGGTCATATTTTATTAAACCGTTAAATAAAGGGGTCTGACTAGGGGCTATCTTAGCAGAATAACCATATTTTCCCTTTTTGCCCATAAAATTATCATTAATACGTGGAAATTCTGAAGGAATCTCATCTAGTTTTTCCTCTGTTCCTTGTCCTGTTTTCAGGTTAAAACGCCAACGATAGAGGTAAGGAATATCCCCATCAGCAATACGATCATCCTCATTGGTGACAAAGACATTGGTGGCACTCATACGACAGGCTAAGAGGACGATTTCATCATTATCCTCATAAGCATTCAAGGTATGATAAATATAGCAAGATGGCATTTCAAACCAGCGTATTTGCTCACTCTCACCATGACGGGGAAGGATGCCAAAACGACTGGGGGAATGGGGATCAAACCCCAGAGGATGTTGCCCTTGAGCCATTCTTTCTGGGCGAAAATGAACAGGTAAGTCGAAAAATATAGTATAATTAGCAGTAATAGCAAAATCATGCACCATGCCCCCCACAGGTAGCTCAATCGGAAGGGTTCTGAGTAATTCTCCCTCAGCCGATACTATCCCGTAGTATAGATAGGGCGGTTGAGTTAAAGAGTACCCAATAAACATCATTTCTCCTGTTACAGGGTCAATTTTAGGGTGAGCCGTGAAAGGAGATTGCAGTTTATCATTAAAGGTGTGTTTTCCTTTGGTTTCCAACTGAGGAACGGTCAGTGCGTAGGGTGAACCCCCTTCCCAAAGCGCTAATAATTGTCCCCCATGATAAATTAAAGCTGTATTAGCTGTGTTAGTATCTGTGCCAAAGGGATGATTGGGTTGAGGAGGTTCTAATAAACCCGTCCAAAGGGCTTTACCTTGTTCTTTCTCTGTCTTAAATTTGTGGGTTCTAACATAACGATTGAGATAGGAAGCTTTACCTTGAGATATTCTCAGCCCATGTAACATAGCATCCCCATCAAACCAATGGTATTGACCAAGGGGAGTGAATTGAGGATTGGGGCCATTACGAACAAACATCCCTGATAGTTCTTCAGGTAATTCTCCGATGATTTGAAGAGAGTCAGTGCTGATTTCTTCTTCAATGGGAGCAAAGTTATCACTGAGGTAAGGATTAGGAGAATTTAATACAGATGTCATAATCTTTACGAATAGATTCGTTTATTTAGCCAAAAATAGCGAAAGACTTAATTATTTTTCAGCCTATTTAACAGGTTACTATACTAATGTTGTGTTTTCTCTTCGAGCATTTCTAACTACTAGATTAGCTTCTATGCCCACA
>JBFRWQ010000281.1:0-4237 GCA_051439665.1 Microcystaceae cyanobacterium
GAAATCACCCGACAATTAGCCTATAAATGCCGTTGGTATGGGAGAACCTATATTGAGATAGATAGATGGTTTCCTAGTTCAAAACGGTGTAGTAATTGTGGGCAAATTGCCGAAAAAATGCCGTTAACTGTTCGAGAATGGGAATGTCCTAGATGTGGGACTCACCATGACAGGGATCTTAACGCAGCTAAAAACATTTTGGCCGCAGGGCTTGCGGTTACGGTCTGTGGAGCGAGTGTAAGACCTGAGCAGAGTAAGTCTGTAAAGGCAACTGCTAAGAAGCAGAAACCTAGATTGTGAGGTCTAGGAATCACCTTCCCTTTTAGGGCAGTGAGGATGTCAATGTACTGATTTTAACAAAGAGACATCAATTGGTTGGGCATGACCCCAAAAGGCTTCTAAATTATAAAACTCCCTTTCTTCGGGAAGAAAAATATGGATAATCACATCTCCATAATCCATGACAATCCAACTATTTTCGCCGATTCCTTCCACTCTGAGGGGAGATTTTTCATACTGGGTTTCCACTTTGTCAAGAATCGCATCAGCGATCGCTTTAACTTGGGTACGAGAAAAGCCTGTCATAATCACAAAATAGTCTGCTAGATAAGAAACTTCTGTTACCTGTAAGACTTGTATGTCGCCCCCTTTACGGTCATCTGCGGCTTGAAAGATGGTAGAGAGTAGGGGGGGAATGGATTGGGTTAAGGTAGGGGAAGGATAAGGAGTGTTTTGGGGATGGGTCATAAATAATTTTCAGTTAATCCTAAAATAATAGTGGGAAGCTATAGCAGTGAACAGTTATCAGTTAACAACTGTAGATGAGACAAGTCTTTGACAGTGGCAAGATTGTCAAACAGTATCCCTTTGTTTGCTATCAATGGTTGGGTTTTTTTTGTGTATATATTTTAACGCCCAATTACGAGTCTCAACGGCACGAGGATGAATAATTTTGTGATGTTCTAGTAAATGTTTGAGAACATAATCGCAGGTTAGGTGTACGGCCTGATGGAGATGATGATGGCTAATTTGACGTATCTTATTTAATTCGGGTGTATCTCCTCGATTGGGTTCAAGGGCATCGGCGACAAAGACGATACAACTGAGGGCGCTCATTTTGGGACGACCCAGGGTATGATTAGCGATCGCTGCTAAGATTTCAGGATCTTTGATCCCAAATTCAGTTTGGGCGATCACAGCGCTAACATCTGCATGGAGTAGATGGGGATGAGATTTAAGGATCTTATCCATTTCGATGTCGTTGGTTTTGGCAATTTTTAAGAGGCGCTTTTTTGGGAAAAATTTAGCCAGATCGTGCATGAGTCCGGCGGTTGCTGCTTTTTGTTCATCTACATCATGACAGCGTGCAAGTTCGATGCACATTTGTTCAACGCCCAAAATATGCTGGAGTCGATGGGCTGATACATTTTGGTTTAGCCAGGTGATTACCTGATCTCGCATAGGTTAGCAGACAATCAGTATATTGATTTATGCTTTATTGTAGAAGATGTTTTGGGAAAAGACAATAAGTATTGTTTATATGATTACCTCTCTTTAACTATGATTTGTGTGATTGAATGATGGACTCTGATGATTTTCTCAGTATTATCTCTCTTAGGGAATGATTATTGCTGATCACCATTCATCTTAATCATAGTTTTCATGTCATCATCTTAATCATAGTTTTCATTTCATCATCTTAATCATAGTTTAGACGATGTTGTGATTGAATGATGGACTCTGATGATTTTCTCAGTATTATCTCTCTTAGGGAATGATGATCCCTAATGAGCATTCATCTTAATCATAGTTTTCATTTCATCATCTTAATCACAGTTTAGACGATGTTGTATAAGTCGTAAGCTTTCTCCTCTATACAGAAACAAATTAATAGCTTATCTGACTATTTAATCACTCGCATTATTCTAGAAAGGGCTAAAGCCCAACAACGCCCTATACCAAACTGTGCTATAATCTGGACAGACATAAATAAATATCAGGAGAAGTATGACACAGCCATTAAAACAATCTAAAGGAATGTTTGCGCCTTATATGAACAACTATGGCGATACGCCAGAAGAACAACTGGAAAAAAATCAGCCTTTGATGGAAAAACTGAGAAAATGGATTGAGGAAACAGAAGCTGAAGAAATTACGGTAGAAGAAGAAAATGAGAGAAGGACATACTGGGAGGAATTTAAGCAGAATATTGATAGCTTTCGACCTGAAGGACATAAACTATATAGTGAAGAATGATTGTTTTTATTGACACGAGCGTTTTAGGATTACTCTCTTCCCCCAATCAAAGAGAGGAAGTAAAAAGGGGGCAAGATTGGCTTTACTCACTGTTATCAAGGGGAGTTAATGTTGTTAGTTCAGATATTTGTGATTATGAGGTGAGACGTGGCACTTTACTAAGCGTTAATTATCGCATAAAAGAACAAGGACTGAATAATCTAGAAAACTTACACAATCTAATTAATTTTCTGCCTGTTACTACTTCGATTCTTAACCATTCAGCCTACTTATGGGCAGAAACTCGTCGGCAAGGACTACCCACCGCTAAAGCAGATAATATCGATGTTGATGTAATTATTGGAGCAACCTGTCAACTTTTACAAGAAGATTATCCAGGACAAGCTTTAATTGTTGCTACCACTAATATTAAACATTTAAGCCGTTTTGCTCAAGCCCAATATTGGTCAAATATTATTGTTTAAGGTTAAAGATGACTCAACAAATTAAACAAGGAAACGGATGGCGGGTTGGTTGGAATGCTGATGCACCTATTTATCAAGGATTAATTGGGACCGATGATTGGGCGCTTGAATTAACTGCAACGGAAGTGAAAGAATTACAAAGATTACTAACTCAACTCAGCGAGTCCCTAAATGCGATCGCTGATCAATTAATGGACGAGGAAAAAATCGCTGTAGAAGTTGAAAGTGATATCCTATGGCTAGAAGCAGAAGGATATGTCCATGATTATGCCCTAAGCTTAATCTTACATCAGAATAGACGGTGTGAAGCCCACTGGCCGGCTGAGGTTGTTCCCTCATTGATTCAAGCCATACAAACCATTGAAGGGTGGTGAAACCAGATAAAAAGTGACTAAAATATGATATGATAACAATTTTGTGCGATCGCATAATAAGATAACGACCCATCAACCCGAAACCTAGCATGAAGAACCAAGCAGAGCAACAGTTTGACTACGTTAAAATCGGTATTGCGTCCCCTGAACGAATACGTCAGTGGGGACAAAGAACCCTTCCCAATGGTGTCGAGGTGGGAGAAGTCACCAAACCTGAAACCATTAACTATCGTACCCTCAAACCCGAAATGGATGGGTTATTCTGCGAGAGAATTTTTGGCCCCTCAAAAGATTGGGAATGTTGGTGTGGGAAATATAAACGAGTCCGTCATCGGGGGATTGTTTGTGAGCGCTGTGGCGTAGAAGTCACGGAATCTCGTGTTCGTCGCCATCGCATGGGGTATATTAAACTGGCAGCCCCTGTTACTCATGTTTGGTACTTAAAAGGGATTCCCAGTTATCTTAGTATCATTTTAGATATGGCACTGCGAGATGTGGAGCAGATTGTCTATTTTAATGCTTATGTGGTGTTAGATCCTGGTAATGCTAGTAACTTAAGCTATAAACAGCTATTAAATGAAGATCAATGGCTAGAAATTGAAGAACAAATTTATGCTGAAGATTCCGAATTAGAAGGAATTGAGGTGGGAATTGGTGCAGAAGCGATTCAGCGCTTATTACAGGAAATTAATCTCGATGAGGAAGCGGAAAAACTACGGGAAGAAATTAGCAACAGTAAAGGACAAAAACGGGCAAAATTAATCAAGCGCTTGCGGGTTATTGATAACTTTATTGCAACGGGATCTTTACCTGAATGGATGATTATCGATGTCATTCCCGTTATTCCGCCAGATTTACGTCCAATGGTACAGTTAGATGGGGGGCGCTTTGCAACTTCTGACCTTAACGACCTGTATCGCCGTGTTATTAACCGTAATAACCGTTTAGCCCGCTTGCAGGAAATTCTTGCTCCTGAAATTATTGTCCGTAATGAAAAACGGATGTTACAAGAAGCGGTTGACGCATTGATTGATAATGGCCGTCGAGGACGTACTGTAGTAGGGGCAAATAATCGACCTTTGAAATCTTTATCCGACATTATTGAAGGGAAACAAGGTCGTTTCCGTCAAAACCTGCTA
Source organism: Microcystaceae cyanobacterium (assembly GCA_051439665.1). Classification (GTDB taxonomy): domain Bacteria; phylum Cyanobacteriota; class Cyanobacteriia; order Cyanobacteriales; family Microcystaceae; genus JBGTGT01. The sequence continues at coordinate 4,234 of JBFRWQ010000281.1, forward strand.
GGAA
>JBFRWQ010000282.1:0-2703 GCA_051439665.1 Microcystaceae cyanobacterium
GTGTTCCTATGCAAACCATGATTCAAGCAGAAACGCCAGTAGAAATGCGAGGAAAGGTGTTTGGCTTGCAGAATAATGCGGTTAATATTGCCTTATCCCTTCCTTTAGCCCTAGCAGGAATTGCAGAGACATTGGTGGGGTTAAGTCCAGTTCTTTTAACTCTAGCAGCTTTATCAATTTTAGGTAGTGTCTTAACACGGTTGATAGATTAGACTGTCGGGTGAAATAGTGGACTTATTGGTTCATTCTGGGAACAATCTTTCTACTTCAAAAAAAATCAGTCTTCCTTGCGAAAGACTGAAAACTCATGACTTCATCAATTGGGTGTTGCCAATTACTTTTTCTTAGCAGGGGCAGATTGTACTAATTCCAATTCTCGTTCTGCGAAATTATTGGAGTTAATCCCTGTTGGGCTACCACTGTAACCGTTATAGTTAACGGTGTCAAAGCGGACAATAACCGGATAAATAATTCCACTGGTGTCAACGGTCGCAATTGTACCGACATCGTTGTACCAGTAGGACTCTTTACGCTTAATGCGGACTTTGTCTCCTCGTTTGAATGCCATTGGTGTTTTCCTTTTATAAATCCATATTGAAACAGACAAGACCTGTCGTGCTTGTCATTATACTGGAAGAATTGACATTCTATCCCCTCAAAACTGCTTTAATTCTGCTTATTTCTATAAAGCTCTGTAAAGAACTGTAAAGAACTGTAACAATTTAACTGATCAGTGGGTAAAAAAATTTACCTCTCTTTCTAGTTGACAAAAAAATGCAATTATCGAATATACTGGTAGGCAGGAAATTTATTGCTATTTATTCTCATTTATGTCTGCCCTCAACTCAGCCCCTCCCCAGACCGATCTGGTGGAAGTAACAACCGTGGCCGGTAGCGATCGCTGGACTGTGTATCACCGCTTACAAGAACTAGGAATTTCTTGTCAGTGTTCTCTTAATAAACCCTTAAAAGTTCATCTTAATAATCCTTTAACCGGAATCCAATTGTGGAGTGTGATCAAGCAAACCACCGCATCTCGTCCAGTTTTGTTACAGTGGTTACATCAATGTTGGGGTCTTTCCACTGACAATAGATAGCAATAGTTCGGTAAACCATTTAGTAAAGGGGTAATAAAGATGTCATCCAAAAAATGGCAAGAATCAACCATTTCCGTCACTGGCCAACTGATCGGGTTTATTCTCAAAGATGGCTATAAACTCAAATATTTACGAATGAATGTGTCTGAACGGGAATACTGGTTCAAAGTCCCCAAAGAACTACGTCAATCTCTTGATCCTGCCATTCAGTCAGGCTGCTTTTTAGAAATTCAAGGAACAGCCCGCAATCATCGCAAAAATGGTAAACTTGAACTGATGGCAGAGTCAGTTACTATTATTTCCCAAGAACAAGCAGAAAATCCCTCAACCCTTCCTTCTGCTAAGAAAGATAAGAAAGGAAAGGGTAAAGGAAAGATTTTGATCTGTCAGAAGTCAGACTGTTGGAAACGGGGAGGTAAGAAAGTTTGTGCCAAATTAGAACAGGAATTAAGCGATCGAGGCTTAAACGAAACCATTACCATCCAGAAAACAGGTTGTTTGAAAAAATGTAAGAAGGGACCAAATATCGTGGTTTTACCAGAAAAAGCCCATTATCCGTTGTTTAAAAGCCAGCAAGTGGGTTCAATGTTAGATAAGCACTTTGGTACTTAATTAGGGTTGTTGTTGGGCTTTAGCGCTTAATCATTGACATAACTGGTATTCATTACCACAGTCACCGATTACCTCTAATATGAGTTCAATGTTAGATAAGCACTTTGGTACTTAATTAGGGTTGTTGTTGAGCTTTAGCCCTTAATCATTGACATAACTGGTATTCATTACCACAGTCACCGATTACCTCTAATAAACGATGAGACTGTTGACTCACCCCTTTGAGGGTGATATAGTCTTCTGTGTCTAACTGGAAATTGAATAATTGTTGATTTTCCCTCAGATGTTCTGAGATTCCTAATCTGACTCCGATAATAACCCCAGCGACTTGAGGTTGATCTAAGATATAGCGCATGACAACATTGGGGATGGTGACATGGTGCTTATGAGCGATCGTCTTTAATGTACCCAACAGTTTTTGGAAAGACAACCATCCCCCCCAACGATCAATCATTTTCTTATATTTCCGCAGACTAGCGGTATTGAGACTCACAAAACTCGGTTCAGGATGTCCCCAGTATTTAATACTAAAGAAGCTCCCCGCCATTGTGCCATAGGCTAATAAGTGTATCTTATTTTCTTGACAAACTTGAGTCATTTTCATAGAGGGACGTTGATCAATTAAAGAATATTGGATTTGGTTAGCAATTACCTTAATCCCTGCATTAACCACAATTTTTAAGTGTTCTGTATCAAAATTTGTTAAGGCTAAATGTTTTATTTTTCCCTTCTGTTGCAATTTATGTAAACAAGAAAGCGCTTCTAAATAACGTTGATCTTGATAATCCCACCAATGAAATTGTACTAAATCCAAAGCGTCTATCTGCATTCGACGGAGGGAACGATCAATATTGTCTTCTATGGCCAATGGTGTGGTATTATGACGATGGGGAATCCATGTCGTAAAAACTTGTAAGTTATTTAAGGCTGTTTCTCCCCGTTGAATCCGTAATTGACGGCGAAATTCTCCCATTAGATTTTCGGCTGGACCATA
>JBFRWQ010000283.1:0-3494 GCA_051439665.1 Microcystaceae cyanobacterium
AAATAAAGATAAATAGATAAAGTATTTTGATAAGGCAAATTTTGAGTTTAAAATACTATTTTTCTCCATTTTAAATCAAATAATCGTGTTTTATGCCTTTCCCAACTTATGAAAGATAAGAGTAAAATCTATCTTGGGGTAGATAAAATTCTTGTAACAATATTTAGACGTTGAATCTCAACTCCATTAAAGCGATCGATGTTTATTCTGTAGGGGCGCATGGCTTGCGCCCGTAGCTATAGCTCTACGCCCGATCAGTGTTTGATAATCAGACATAGCTGGGATACTTTTCATAGTAGGGAAGATCATTCAACATTGCTGCGTTTAGCTATAGGTTTGCGCCCACTCCTACATTCATCACAATATATTGCTATAAACTACAATTCATAATTAAGCAATTGGTTAAAATTAAAGATAGTAACAGAGGTTGTGATGGCGTTTCGGTCATCAACGATGATTACTATTCATCTGTGAGGTATAAATGAGCGCTCAATCCCTAAACGTTTCAGAAACATCTTTAACTTTCCCCCCTTTACCCCTACAACGTCCCTTACTCATTATTGGTCATGGAACAAGAGATAAAGACGGAAAACAAGCATTTTTAGACTTTGTAGCAGCTTATCAAGCAGCAGATACCTCTCGTCCTGTTATTCCCTGCTTTTTAGAATTAACTGACCCTTTAATCTCTCAAGGAATTAAACAGTGCGTAGCTCAAGGTTATACAGATATAAATGCCTTGCCGTTTTTACTCTTTGCAGCCCGTCATACCAAATTTGATGTAACCAGCGCTTTAGATCAAGCCAAACAAGACTATCCCTCTCTCAATTTTCATTATGGTCGTCATTTTGGCAATCATCCCCTTATTTTAGACCTATGGAAGTCTCGGTTAGCACAAATTAACTCAGATATTGCGCCAGAAGAGACAGTTTTATTAGTAGTAGGACGGGGTTCAAGTGATCCAGATGCGAATAGTGATGTTTATAAGTTTTCCCGTCTGTTGTGGGAAGGAAGTCATTATCAAACAGTAGAAACCTGCTTTATTGGCATTACCCATCCTCGTTTTGAAATGGGCTTACAAAGGGCTCAACTTTATCAACCCAAACGTATTATTATCTTGCCCCATTTTCTTTTTACTGGTGCATTGGTGAAAAAGATTGATCGTTTATCAGCAGAGTATCAAGCCCAATATCCTGATCTAGAATTAGTTAATCTAGCTGAGATTGGTTTTACACCTGAATTGTTATCTGTGGTAAGAGAACGAGAAATAGAGACTCAACTCGGCCAAACCATGATGAATTGTGAAATGTGTAAGTTTCGTAGGTTGGAAATAGCCGATCACTCTCATCATCATCATCATCATGAACATGATCATCCAATAGAAGATCCTTATGAACAATTAGATCACTATCATCAACGGATTTGGCAAGTTCCTTAATTGAGTAAGTTCAAGGAGCTTTATGCAATACAAAAGGTTAATAAAACCAGTAACTTAAGGTCTTAATTGAACTAATTACACCTTAATATTTCCTAGATGACTACGGGGATCATAAGAACGAATCTCCTTCAGTTTCTCATAATATTCCCGTTCAGTTGCAGAAATCGTCTTAGGCGCTTCAATGACAATTTTAACAAATTGATCCCCTCGTCCTCCTTCTAGTTTAAGCCAACCTTTCCCCCGTAACCGTAGAGACTGGCCAGAGCGAATTCCTTGAGGGATCTTAACTGTTACCATTCCATCAGGTGTAGGAACATCAATTGTCCCCCCTAAAACAGCTTCGTCTGGGGTAATCGGGACTTCACACACCAAATCATCCCCATCAAATTGGAAAAAAGGATGATTATCTAGATCGATATTGAGGTATAAATCCCCTCTCTGTTGATTGTAAGGGTTAACTTCACCTTTGCCCCGTATCCGTACTCGGCTGCCTAATTTTGCCCCTGCTGGAATGCGCACATCCATGATTTCGTCTCCCCAACTGAGGCGCTTTTGTACCCCGTGAAAGGCTTCTGAAAAGGTTAATTTTAACTTGGCTTCTCTAGCTTTGCCAGAAGTTTGGGAGGTGTATCCTGTATTAAAACCTGAAAATCCGCTACTTCTTTGGTTATTTCTGCCATAGGATGTTTGATAGCCCCCTTTAGAGGTAGAAAAGCGCCCTAATAACTCATTGACAAATTCTTCAAAACTACCATACTGGCCAAAATCTACATTAACATTGGCTGAACTTGTTCCCGTTCTACTACTACCCCCTGCTGTTTGACTGGCCTGTTTCCAATATTGACCAAATTGATCATATTTTTGGCGTTTTTCTTTATCCGATAAGATTTCGTAGGCTTCACTAATTTCTTTAAAGCGCTCTTCTGCTTCCTTATTGTCGGGATTTCGGTCAGGATGGTACTTAACCGCTAATTTACGGAAAGCTTTCTTTATTTCTTCTGCTGTTGCACTTTTACTTATCCCTAAAGTTGAATAATAGTCTTTAAAATCAGTGGTTGCCATAATAATACGCTCCTATCTCAAGGAATTTACGGTAAGGTTGGGTAAAATAAGGTAAAGAGAGGGCAATATAGTCAGCCCATCTTCCATTCTGACATTTTTTCTCTTCTGACCAAGGACGGTTAACCGAAAAATTCAGTCAGAAAAAGGGGACTTTTTAAGATAGAATTGCCTCAGTCTATCTGAACATCGTACCCAAAACATATCATTGTGAAACTGTTTGTTTATCATACCCCTGAACTCACGCCTTCTGACAGTCTGCCCGATTGTGCTGTAGTGATTGATGTATTGCGAGCGACAACAACCATTGCAACGGCTTTGGCGGCGGGTGCTGAAGCAGTACAAGCGTTTAGTAAAATTGATGAGTTATTGAAAGTGAGCGACGCTTGGCCAGCAGAAAAACGAGTAAGAGTCGGAGAAAGAGGCGGTTCTAAGGTAGAAGGGTTCGATTTAGATAATTCACCCCTTAATTGTACGTCAGAAACGGTCAAAGACAAACGGTTATTCTTAACAACCACCAATGGAACTCGTGCATTACAACGGGTTGCACAAGCCTCAACGGTAGTCACTGCAGCGATGATTAATTGTCAAAGTGTGGTTCAGTATTTACGAGAAAAACAGCCTGAAACAGTGTGGTTAGTGGGTTCTGGTTGGGAAGGAGGATATTCTATTGAGGATACAGTTTGTGCTGGGGCAATTGGCCATGATTTAACCCAAAGTGCTGATTTAGGCGTAGAGATTGGTAATGATGAGGTGATCGCTGCGAGCGCTCTTTATCAAGGATGGCACACGGATTTGTTAGGATTATTTAATCAAAGTAGTCATGGTCAACGGTTATTACGTTTAGGCGGTGATGCGGATTTAAAGTATTGTGCTGATACTGATTGTTTGGATGTTTTACCAATGCAAAAAGAATCAGGTGTATTGGTTAAAGCTTAGATTTTGGCTCTCCTGCACCTATGGTGATCAGCAAAACTTATAGATCGTAGGATGGGTTAGG
>JBFRWQ010000284.1:0-16828 GCA_051439665.1 Microcystaceae cyanobacterium
GTTATATAAATCAGCAAAAGAATTAAGCTAGAAATAACTGTCCAGATAATAATCGTCAGAGGTTTACGAGGTTGATAGCTTTTACCTTGAATTGCTTGAGATTCCTGCCATTGACGGCTTAAACTGACCCAAAGTTGCCACCCTGCATAAATAGCTAATGCAGTTAAAACACCAATTAAACTGTATTTTTGCAGTAAATTAGGGGTAAAATCCATCGGTAGTGGGTATTTTTGTACGCCGAAAGCCCCTTTTGTCAGCCATTCTTCATTCAGTACCACCAGACGAATTACCTCTGATACCCCAATGGTGACGATCGCTAGATAATCTTCCCTCAATCTCAGGGTAGAAATTCCAATCAGTAACCCTAATAGGGAGGCTAAAACTGCACCTGCTAAGACAGCGAGAATAATAGGAAACCCTTGTAAAGTTAATAAAGCAGTCGTATAAGCACCTAGTGTCATAAAAGCAACATGACCAAAGTTAATTAACCCTGTAAAGCCCCATTGTAGGTTTAATCCCAAGCCAAAAATACTGTATAGTCCTGCTGAGGTTACTAGAAAGACAATGTAACCACTAATCGCAACAATTTGCTCAACTACACTTCCAGACATTTGATGTTTGACTGTCCCTTAATTAGATCAATAATGGTTAGGATTTTACAAGAATTCTGTCCAAAAACCCACTCAATCGAGAGAAAACTAATTCAAAGCATTAACAATAACACCGACAAATGAGGCTAACCCAATAATAACAAGGGCAAGAGACACAGCAAAACTGAGAGAGATACGAGTTTGATAGAGATAATCGTCCCTGATGATTCTTTTCAGGATATAACGATGTTCAATGGCTGCCAATAGCATAGCGATTGTCCCCAAAGCGATAAAAGAAAGTCCCAAAAGTCGAGAGAGATGTATGGGATCAAGGGTTTCCTGATTATTTTTTGCGATCGCTGCTACAATCCGATCAAGACCAAAACCAAAACTAATTAAGGCTAAACAAGTCCTAATCCACGCCATTAAGGTACGTTCCGCCGCCGCACGGTTGCGTTCTCTGGCTAACTCTGTATTAATATTCGTTGGCCGCTGTGGGGAAGATTGAGTCATATATTTAGAAAGGATTCTTTCGCAATCCTGACTGACCACCCATAGTGTACCAATATTCCCATTGTCCGCCTTTAGCGCTTGACCAATTTTTCAAATCAAAATAACCGCTTCCTTCCCTAGTTCCTGCAATTCGGTAAACTTTGACAGCTTTTCCCCCATTATCCCAAATTAACGGCCAGCCTTTTTCGATTTGTTCAGGCATTTTTCCATTAGTCTGTAAAAAGTAAGCATCTTGTCCTTCTCTTGTTCCATTGCCAAACACTTGAGCAATTCCATTATCATCAATGGCTAAAAAAGCGCCTTCTTCTAAACCAATAGCATAATGATCAAGACTTTGATTATCAGCAACCAATCGAGCCAATAAGCCTAATAATCTACCATATCGAGTTTCCAAATTGATCTCATTCATCCGATCTAAGTGGGTATCTGTGATCACTTTTTCTAGGTAAGGCACTCGGATAAAATCACTATGATGAATATGTTGGGTATAGTAATGAAACGGATCATCCAAAATTTCAGAACTCAAAACGCCTTTATAATCTGGTGCATAGTAATATTCCCCTAAAATTGCCATTCCAGCGCTAGTTCCCCCAATCGGAATGTTGCGGCGATTAATCAAGTAATTGAGAACTTCTTCAGTTTTCGTCCCTTCCCAATATTCTTGATATTTATTCTGATCTCCACCTGCAATAAATACAACATCAGCATCACGAATATAATCAATAACTTCAGGATTATTAGCAGCTTTACGGCTATCAATGGAGAGTTCCGCCGCAGATTTAATCCAATCTCGATAATTATCACAAATCCAGTCCGCTTGTCCCCCAATTCCACCAGTACGCAGGACTAAGTAATTGCCACCATCGGCTCGTCGCAGAAACCATCGGGTTGCTTCATTTTCCCCTAAACGATTGTTTTCTGCACCACCAATTAATAAAATTCCTGATTGGGTTTCGATTGAAGTAGCGCTACTAGAACCACAAGCCCGATAATACTCAAAATCGATGCGACTGCCCATAACTTACTCGCCTTTTAGAGTTTCCCTGTTTATTATGAGATATTGTGGCAAAAACAGCAATAATTGTCAATGATCGTGCAGAAAAATGTTAGCTCTACTTCACGCTTTGCGCTGACAGTTATTCCATACCAACCGCCCTGCAATAAATGGTTATTGGCTGATAGGGTTCATTCTCTGAAGATAACTATCCACAAGTTAATCAATCTAGTTCAATTTATTGAACGTGAGTTATTAGCCTTGAAATTAATTTCAAGGTGGGTGTTTAGGGAAATGCAGTATCTCAGTATATGATAAGATTTATGATAAGATTATGTTACGACCATTGGTTCTGTAATGCGATTTAATTCAATCAAATACTAACGATTCACAATGAACTCATTTCCTCGTAAATCAGGTTATTGGCGTTCTCAGGTCACAATGACTGAAGACTTTGATATTTTACCTCAATCTGTTCTTAGCAGTTTTGAAGATTCAGAAATGCTGGCTGATATTCAAGCCTATGATCATGCAATTCTTCGTAATGAGGAATTCTTTCCACTTGATGTTATTGAAAAAATTATAACAGACGGAGAAAACCCTTTAAAAGTATGGCGTGAGTACCGTAATTTAACACAAGAACAACTGGCTGAAGCAATTGGAACTATATCCCCAACTGATATCTCAGCCATTGAGAGTGGAGAACAAACAGGTTCAGTTAACATTCTTAAAGAGATCGCACTTGTTCTTAATGTTGATCTTGAGATGATCACTCACCCCAACAATTGACGACGTTTTTGTTCAAATTCATAGTCAGACATCAATCCTTCCTCTCTGAGTTTATCTAATTCTCGTAAAGCATCAGCCATTGCTTTCATTTGTTGAGGATCAACTGCTGTAAAAGAGGGATTATTTTCACCTTCTAAGCCATTAAATTGGCTCTCAAACCCCATTTCTCCTTGTACGAAATACCACACCGCATCAATGGCACAAGCAATCCGAGGGATGGGGCTATTCCACAATAATAAATAAACCACCCCCCATACAGGTTGTCCTAAATAAAACTTATGAATTCCTGCAATGGGGAAAGGTAACATAGCAGAGACTAGCGCTATAATAATGGCTACTTTACGACTTTTAGGATGAGGTAAGAAGGTTTCTAAAGGATTCATTTGAAAATTAATTCTCAGCTAATTTTTTCTATAAACAGTCTTTCAGAGCATAGGCAACCCGTTGTTGTTCCTCAAAGGTGAGATCGGGAAACATCGGTAAAGATAAGACTTCTTGACAAGCTTGTTCTGTATTCGATAAGCTCCCTTTTTGATAACCTAGTCCTTGATAAACAGGTTGTAAATGAAGGGGCATGGGATAATAAATCATAGAGATAATTTCTTTCTCCATTAACTTTTCTCGAACCCTATCCCTTGTACTAAGTTCCCCTGTTTCCTGATTAGCAATAAGGATAGTATATTGATTCCAAACAGGATCGCCTCCCGTAATTCCTTGAGGTAAAGTAATATTCGGCAATGGTGCTAGTAAATTAGCATAATTTTCAGCCACTTGTTTTCTTTGATCATTCCATTGATCTAAGTGGCGTAATTTCACCTGTAAAATAGCTGCTTGGATGGCATCTAAACGACTGTTAATGCCCACGATATCATGGCGATAGCGCACTTGGCTACCATGTTCTCTCAGCATACGGATTTTAGCAGCGATTCCCTGATCATTGGTGGTAATTGCCCCACCATCACCGCACGTTCCCAGATTTTTCGTAGGAAAGAAGCTAAAACAGCCAATTTCACCCACACTTCCCACTCTTTCCCCTTGCCATTTAGCCCCTGTCCCTTGGGCGCAATCTTCAATCACAAAAAGATTATGTTTAGCAGCGATTTCTTTAACTTGGGTGAGGTTAACAGGTTTACCAAATAAATGAACTGGGATAATCGCTTTAGTTTGGGGAGTAATAGCTTTTTCTATTTGATTAACATCTAAATTAAACGTTTCGAGATCAATATCTATAAAAACAGGGGTTGCACCAACCTGTGTCACTGTTTCTGCTGTTGCGATAAAAGTAAAGGGAGAGGTAATGACTTGATCCCCTTCCCCAATATCCAACGCCCTTAACGCCATATAGAGAGCATCTGTGCCAGAATTACAAGCCACACACTCTTTAACGCCAGTATATGCGGCAAACTGGGCTTCAAAATCCTTTACCACTTGTCCGCCGACATAACGGCCAGAGTGCAGGATATCCAATACGGCTAAGTCAGTTTCCTCACAAATTTGCTTGTACTGACGGGCTAAGTCAACAGGGGGGATAGTAGTCACAGGGAATCACTCTAGAATAACTTTTTACATAGAATAGCAAAAAGTTTTCAGGTTAGGTACGTTTAGTTTGAGCGATCGCTGTTCAATAGGTTACAGCTGTTGAAGCTTTGAGAAATTGCAGGAGTTTTTTAAACGAAGGACAACGAGTGGAACAAAGATCAAAATTCAGCATTTTTGCTAACTCAGCATTCATATTGGTACTATAACGAGGCTTTCCATTTGCTCCCTTTGACAAACTGATTAATTTCTCTTTTGGCTTACTAATTTGGCTAGGGTTTGGATGAGCTTGACCTTTTCCTCTCCCAATATATTTGATTACCTCTGGATCAGACCAAAACCAAGCTTCTAACTCCTCAATAGGAATACAAATATGCTGCTTAATTCCCTTGACTTTACCAGCTTCTCTTGCCAAAATTTGCCGTAATTTTGTTTCATCATTAAGGGCATTATTCTGTGGGTTACGATCTAAATCATGAACAATAATAAAAGCATTACAACCTTGACTAGATAATAATTGAAGTTGTGCTGATAGCCTTTTCTTTAAATTCGCACATCCCTTAGATGACCACAGTTTAGTCTTAGTCTCTTTTCCTAGAATACGATGTACAATCTTTTGAACAGTCTTACAATCAGTTTGATCTTCAGCCATAATAGCAAAATACTTATTCATATTCCTCAATAATCCCACTATAAATCCATTCTCCTAAATTCCCTTCTTCACTAAGATATGTAGCCACTTGTTGAATTTCTTCTGATTGCAACTTTCTAACGATTGTCCGTCCTTGCTCTCGATAAACTAGGTTAATTTTATCAGGTCTAGTCCATGATACCACTTGAGTAGAATGGGTAGATATAATTAAGTTTTCTCCATAAGTATATGATTCAAGTTCATTTAATAAGTTTGCTAACATTTCAGGATGAATTTGAGTTTCAGGTTCTTCAATGATTAGGGTTCTACTGGGAAAAGAGAAAATAAGATCGGTAATAATTGATAAAATCTGGATTGTTCCATCAGAGAGTAAACCAATGTTAATTCCATCTAATGAAACTTCTGCAATATACTCTTTTTCCGCTCTAATTTCTGAGCTATAAACTTCACTAGGAATAAATTTTTCAACATTTAGCTGACTTCCTAAACCAATTCTTTGACAAATGCTTGTCAGTTCGTTAAGTTCTTCTTTATTCATCCGAAATATTCTATAAGCTAGATTATCAGTTGACGTGAATGAATGATAATTAATCCCTCTCGGAGAAATTCTTAATAAAGATTCTTTACGTTGATAGGTTTGACAAGCAGGTATTTTTCTCAGAAGATTAACTCCCTTAAGAATGTTATAAACCCATCTTATTTCTTGAGGGAGTTTTAGTTTTGAGTTTTCTGAAATATGAGAGCGGAGAAACGAGCTAGTATTTCCGATCATGGTCAAAATTTGATTACCCTTATTACTTAATGTTGTTATTCCTCGTTCAGTCTGCCATATAATTTCTTTCTGTTGATCAATATATCGGCAATCTTCATTAAAAGAAAATTGAGTATCCTCTGAATTATTATTTAGGTTTTTATTAGCATCTAGTGAAACTATCATTTGATATCTATACCTAAGCAAGCGCTCAGTTGGGGTTGATATTTCGATTTCTAAGATGCTGGGAATACTATGACTATTAAATGATATAGTACTAGATAAGCGACCAATTGCATAAGATAAAATCGCTTCAAATCCTTCAAGGATTGCTGATTTTCCTACACCATTTCGCCCTACTAAGATTGCTACTCCATCGACTAAAGACACAGAAACCTTATCTCCTAAAACAGGCCAGCCATCAAGAGTAAAAGATAATAGACGTGGTTGTTTTTGCTTAGACAAAATAGTTAATATCTCCTCTTTTTGAGATCTTCCGACATGATGGTGAAGAATGGATCAAAGAATACAGTTAATCGTTAATGGTTAAAATTTCGACTATTCACTATTAACTATACACTATTAACTAGGATCTATTCTTAGTGAAAAGTGTTAAAGGGCGATCGCCCTTAATTATACAATTGCTAAGATTTGTTACACCTGTTAGTTTTGCAGATCAATAGGGAAACATTAGTGTATGGCCAACTATGAGTAAGTAGCTATGAAACTTGGTTTATTGGTTTATTGTACTGATAATAAGCTTGGAATCGGAAAAATAGTCGCTATTGAAGATTATTCTGCAACAGTTGAGTATTTCGTTTCTTTCGGGCAACTTATATCTCAAGAACTTGCTTTTTCTTCTTTGAATACTATTAAATTGCAACATCAAACTCGATGTTATATTTATGCAGAAGAAAGTGAAACTTGGCAAATGGGACGAATTTACAATTGGGATGCAGAAAAGGGACAATACACAGTAGATTTGCCTAATAATAAAACGATTTACGTTGATGAGCGTCATATTTATGTAAGGTGTAATCGACCCATAGAAGATCCAACGGGTATTTTAGCGAAAAAGGGACAAGAAACGCCTTATTTTTACCATAAGCGCTCTAAATTTTGGCAAACGGTTATTAAACAACGAGCAATTAGTCGGGGAATGACAGGACTCCTTTCGGCTAATATTGAACTGTTTCCCCATCAAGTAGAAGTAATTCGTCGGGTGTTAGAAGATCCGATTCAGCGCTATTTACTGGCAGATGAGGTAGGGTTAGGAAAAACCATTGAGTCTGGTGCAATTTTGCGTCAGTTTCTCCTTGATAATCCTACGGAAAAAGCCCTAATTCTGATTCCCCCTTCTCTTTACTATCAATGGGAACAAGAATTAGAAACAAAATTCTATCTCTCTCATTTTCCTGATCGTGTGACACTAATTTCCACAGAAGACAAAGAAACATTAATCAATTTAACTGATCACTATCATTTCATGATCATTGATGAAGCTCATCATATTGCAGCAATGGCTATGTCTAAGGATTCAGAAAACCGTCGTTATTTTGAGACTTGCCGAAAATTAGCCCATCAAGCAGAAAAATTACTACTTCTTTCTGCTACCCCTGTTTTAAATCATGAACAGGACTTTTTAGCCATGTTACATCTGTTAGATCCAGATACCTATCAATTAGATGATCTAGATGGGTTTCGGGAACGAGTGCAAAAACGACGGGAGATCGGACAAGTTTTACTATCTTTTAAGGAAGGTGTTCATCCTTTTGTTCTGAAAAAGAGTCTGAAGACTCTAAGAGCATTATTTAACGATGATACTATTCTTTTAAGCTTAATTGAAGCGCTGCAAACACAGATAGCAAATAAAGAGGATGAAGGCATCAATCAGCAGATTTTGGCAATTCGTAGCCATATTAGTGATACTTATCGACTGCATCGACGGATGTTGCGGAATCGTCGTGATAAGGTTGAGGATGTTATTTTTGACCGTAACGCAGTTCCTCAATTAGAGTATGATTTAGATGAGCGGGTTGCTCAGATTCATGAATTGTTAGATGAATGGCGAGTTGTTGCACCAGATGACCTTAATTATCAACAGATTTTTTCATTACTCTTTCGTGCTAGTAACACATGGTTAGGGGTTTTAAAACAAGTCATTGACGCTCGATTAAACAGAGATTGTCATGACTCTTCTACTGATTTAATCCAAGACATAGGAAAAAATAATCATCAGATATTAATTAATACCACACTATTTGAAGAAGAGACTACTATTTTAACAGGAATTCTTGAAATTTTAGAGACTCCTTCAGAAGAGGGGGACAGGTTGGAATTATTGAAGATGATTATTCTCTATTATTTGGCTGATACTCTTAACTTACAATCTTTTCAGGACAACTTAGATAGGTTACAGAAAGAGATACAAGCAAGAATTAAGCGCCCTTTTTGGAATGATAAGTTTAAAAAATTAGTAATCTTCACCAGTTTTACCCAAACTTGTCGAGCGATTGTCCAGTATCTTTCCCAGATTTTGGGTCAGGATACTATTATTAGCTATCAAAGAGGATATAGTAAGGAAACGGCTGATAGTCACTTAGATCGGTTTAAAAATAGCTCTCAATGTTTTATATTAGTTGCTGACTCTTCTGGTGAAGAAGGACTCAATTTGCAATTTGTTGATGGGGTCATTCATTTTGATTTACCCTTATCACCTAATCAATTGGAACAACGGTTAGGACGAGTGGATCGAATTGGGGGTAAACTAACAATAAAATCTTGGTTACTTGCAGGCAGTGATAATTCGTCTAGTTTCTTTGAGGGCTGGTATCAATTACTTGATCAAGGATTAAATATTTTTGATCAGTCAATTGCTAGTTTACAGTTTTATATCGAAGCTAAACTTCCTGAGTGGGAAATACTGTTATTTGAGTTAGGAACAAAGGGAATCATAGACAATATTACAACTATCCAAGAGGAGATTAAAGAAGAAAAAGTTAAAATTAGTGAGCAATATGCGTTAGATGAGATTGATGCTCGTGCTGAAGTTGCACAGGATTATTTTAAACAACTAGAAGAGTATGATGAGCAACATGAACTAATAGAGAAGGCTGTAGAAGCCTATTTATGTCATGGATTAATGTTTCAGAAAAGAGATGACAATAATTTAGATGGTGTTCGAGCCTATAAACCTACGCAACAGACGTTAATTCCGCTAACAGATTTAAAAAATTATTTCGCTCCTTGTTTAAGTGAAAAAGGGGTTTATAACCGTCGGTTAGCGAATCGATATTCAGAGGTACACCTCTATCGAATTGGAGAGGAATTAATAGATACCCTCACCCATTACTTAAATTGGGATGACAGGGGAAAAGCTTTTGCAATGTGGCGACAAGATGCTCATTGGGATGAGAGTGAAGGAGCGGAATGGTTAGGGTTTCGGTTTGATTATTTAATTGAATTAGATTGGCAGAAGATTTTGGAGGACTTTAATCTTGCTCAATTTAATGTCAATGCGGTAAAACGCCAAGGAGATACTCTATTTCCTCCTAGTATTGAAAGTATCTTTTTAGATCAATACTTTGAACCCGTAGAAGATGAAAAACTTTTAGAGATTTTACACCGTCCTTTTTCTAAAAAAGCAGTTACTAATTTAGCCAAGAATAGACTGCCTATCTTAGATGAATTTATTGATCCTAGTCAATGGGAAAACTTCTGTTATGAAGGGAGAAAACAGTCAGAAATCTGCTTGCGTCAGTCTGCTCGTTTCCAAGAAATCTGCCAAACACAAACAGAGATCGCTAAACTGAAATTAACCACTCGTTTAAGTCAATTACAATCTCGTTATAATCGTTTTCCTCAGCCAAATTTATGGGACGAACTCCAAGTAGAAACTGCTTTAAAAGATGCTTTGTTAGCAGCCATCTGTCAGCCGAAGTGTCATCTAGATGCACTCGGTTTTATGATCATTTCGGGTCGTTCTTTAAACCAAGATAATGAGTTTTTATGACGAATTAAGGCTTGTTTAACTACTTTCAAAGACTTTAACTGATAACTGACATGACTGATACTTTTAACACGCTCAAGGATTTAATTGAAAACCGAAAATGGGGAACAAGATTACACGATGATCCCCCTTCCTTCACAGAAAATTGTCACCAGCGCTTATTCAATGGGTTAGCTTCAGTTGGTAGTAAAAATGAACCGACTCCTTTAGAATTAGTGGGTTTAATTCGCCATTTTCTCAGACGAGAAGATGAAGACATTAAAGGAGGAACTCCCCAAACTCTCAATGTTCCCCGTTACTACCCCTATCCTGATGCTCAAAGACTATGGGAAAGGGGCGGAATGGAGATTATACGAGAAACTGAAGACAGCTTTTTGGTTTCTGCCCTCCCTTGGCAGCCAAGCTGGTTAAAATTTGCTGATTCACTGGAAAAAGACCCATTTGCTGAGGTACAACATCGTAATTATACCCCTCTACCTGGCGATCGCTTTCTCTCCTTAGTGGGTTTAACCGATTATCGCAGTATTGGACAACGAGAAGCCATTAAAGCCGTCTTAAGCGCACCCCCTAAAGCCTCTTTAGTCATAAATCTACCAACAGGGGCGGGTAAAAGCCTATGCGCTCAACTTCCAGCGCTTTTAGCCTCAAAACAAAGGGGGGTGAGTGTTATTGTTGTCCCTACGACTGCACTCGCATTGGATCAAGAACGAGCATTATCTCCCTATCTTTCCCATCCTACCGCCTATTATGGGGATATGTCTGATGCAGGAAAACAGCGCAGAAAAGAGATTCGTCAGCGTATTGCCAGAGGAACGCAAAGAATCGTTTTTACCTCTCCAGAAAGTCTGATTTCTTCTCTATCTTCTAGTCTATATAGTGCAGCCAAACAAGGTTATTTACGCTATTTTGTCATTGATGAAGTCCATATCGTTGAACAATGGGGAGACGAATTTCGTCCTGCATTTCAAGAAATTTCGGGATTACGCAAAGATTTATTAAAATATACTAACTTTAAAACCCTTCTACTCACCGCTACCCTCACAGAATCTTGTTTAGATAGCTTAGATAGCCTTTTTGGTCAACCTGAAGCGCTACAAACTCTTTCCGCCGTCCAACTGCGTCCTGAACCCTCTTACTGGTTTAATAAATGTAAAAATAAACAAGAACGACAAGAAAAACTCTTAGAGGCAATTTATCATCTTCCTCGCCCCATTTTAATCTATGCTACAACAAGGGAAGATGTTAAGCAGTGGCGTGAAGCGTTGTTAAACGAAGGGTTTAGACGGTTAGGGAGCATGACAGGAGAAACCCCAACCGAACAGCGCTCTGATTTAATTAAACAGTGGAGAGAGAAAGCAATTGACATCGTAATAGCGACCTCGGCCTTTGGGTTAGGGGTTGATCAGCAGGATGTTCGCTCAGTAATTCATGTCTGTATTCCTGAAACCATTGACCGATTTTATCAGGAAGTAGGACGAGGGGGAAGAGATGGGAAAGCGTCAATTTCCCTCACCCTATATACTCAAGAGGATTATAAGATTGCTAAGTCTCTCAATTCCCGATCTACTATTACGTTAGAACGGGGAATGGAACGGTGGGAAAGTCTCTTTCATAGTAAAAAAGTAGAATCTGAGGGTAAATATTGCGTTAATTTGGAGACTCCTCCTTCAATGTCTAGTAAAGATATTGATATGAATAGTCAGCAAAATCGTAATTGGAACAGTCGAACCCTTACTTTAATGAGTCAAGCAGGGTTAATTGAGATGGATTGGAGACAACCTCCACAACTCATGAATTATTCTTCAGAAGAAGATTATCATCAAGCTTATAACAATTATAAAAACTCAAGAATTATTCAGATTAAAAATGAATTTCATCTTAATCTAGAGACATGGGAAAATTATGTTGAACCCATTCGTCAACATCGCCAAGAACAAAATACTCATAACTTAGACTTGATGAAAGAGGCATTATGGGAACGTCCTAACCGTTGTTTATCACAGATTTTTCAAGAAGCTTATAGGATTGAATCTAGGCATGACCGAACTGGAAGGAAAGGCACTTCAGTCTCTCTGGCTTGTGGTGGATGTTCTTGGTGTCGTCAGCAAAAAAGAAGCACTTTTACTCAAATAATGCCCCATCCTGCCCCCATTTGGCAAACTTGTCATTATGCGTTAGGAGAAGAATTAAAACAAATTCTAAAAAATGAGAGATTGCTGTTAATTTTTTATGATGTTTCTCAGAGTCAAAAGTTAACCCATGTATTGCAATGGTTTATGACCAAAGGTGTTAATAATTTGATTTCCCCTCTTCCCCTAAATCTCTCTTTTCCTAAAGATGCAATTGTCTTTGCTGACTCGGAATTTCAACCCATTAAATTGTATCCGCTTCCCACCATTATCTATCATCCTCCCTCTATTAAATTTCCCAAAAAGTATCTTTATGCTAAGAGTTTTGATGTTCCTGTCATTATCTTAGTTCCCCGTGATACCCCAGATCCGAATAGAAGCGATCGCCGCTTAATCGATGTATTCAATGGACGTAGTTTTAATCTTGATAGTTTTGATCAAATGACCACAAAGTTTAAGGAGATGAACCGATGAGTGTTTTAAAAACCTCTCTTGCTATTCCCAGTCGTATTCAAGGGATTTATCGTTATTTACTACAGGCTAAAAATCAACGAGAAAACCTAGAGATTTTAGCGAAAAGACTTTCTCCTGATGAATTAGTCAAAGGGAAACCCAGTCCTAGACCGATGTTTGAAGCCTCTTTAAGGGAGGGATTAAAATGTAAGCTTTTTCTTAAAGAAGATTTAGAAGATAAGGAAATAATTATACTTGACTCTAATTTAGCTAAACAGAGTCAAGAACTACCGAATATTCTTGTTAAGCTTTTATTTGCTTCAGAGAATGAAGACGAGGAAGATTTTGGCTTAGTATGTGCTTGGTTTTTAGCACAAGATATTTATGATCCACCGAATACTTGGAAGAAAGCACAAGAAGCAGTTTATTCTCAAAAAGTCGATCAAAGATTAGAGTTAAAAATGACGAGTGATCGTCTTTATGTTCAAATGGATGATTGGATGTGTTTTCTAGGGTTTGCTTGGGGTCATGGGTTAGATAAAAAACGGGTACTTATCCCAGATCCAACGGTTTACCTGAAGCGAAATCTTAAGACGTTATTCAATGAAATAGGCGAAAAAGTATTGATCAGAGAATTTATATCTCGTCTTGCTAATCTATGTCCACTCTTTGAAACAGGACATTTTAGAGAAAGGATTGAAGCGAATATCGGAAAGCGTCAACCTAATTATTTATCAACTTCCACAGCATTTGCTTTATTTCGTCTTCAAGATGAGGAGTATATTCAACTAATTCGTGAGTCAGATGGTGATTTAATGCTGTTACCGAAAGCACAGGGAAAAGTTGACGATGACAGTCGAGTTTCCCACATTATTTTCAGGAAAGTAGTCTAATCATTCTTTCTTGACACAACATTCTCTCAATCAATCAGGAGTAAAAACAATGGCTTTTCAAAATTATGTTTGCTGGAAGACAGAAAACATTGAACGAATCCTCAATATAGAAGCAATTCAACCAGAGGATCATATTTTTCTGGCGACTCATCATCCCTTAAAGATGAAAAAGAGTCAATCTATTCAAGAAATGGATGAAACGATTTATACAGAAGAAGAGTGTCTCAGAGATTTTTTGAAATCAGATGACTTTGCTTTTGTACCCATTTTAGGTCAATCAGGAACGGGTAAATCTCATTTAATTCGTTGGTTGGCTGCGAATATTAAATCAACTGAAACTAGAAAGGTTTTATTAATTCCTAAACTGGGAACAAATTTAAAGGATATTATTGGCATGATTTTAAATCTTCCTGAATTGGAAGGAGAAAAATTTGATGAATATCGTAAGCGCTTAAGTCAAGCCTCTAGTAGTTTAACTGAAAAAGAAGCGAGAAAGCAATTACTGAATCAGTTAGCCATAGCCGTTGGAGACAACGAAAGACGAGATCATAGTCAGTTAACAGATGAACAACAGTATTTAGCAGAGAGTTTAGATTCTCTTTTCTATGACCCCTATTTTCGTCAGCACTGGCTAAAAGATGGCGGAATCATTAATCGTCTAATCACTCATATTTTAGGCTATCGAGATACAGTCGAAAATATTGAAGAAAGACGAGAATTTAGTTTGACTGATCTTCCTTTATCTCTTTCAGATTTAGAAAAAGCAGGAGAACAAGCGCAAGATTTTTATAGTTTTTTAATTAATGACCAAGACATTCAAAAAGCAACAGTCAACTGGATTAATCAACATCTAGATGAAGCGATAACACAAGTATTGAACTTAGGACGAGAAGATTTACAAATATTAATGCGGGAAGTCCGAGAAACCCTAGCTCAAAAAGGGATAGAATTAGTTTTATTGATTGAGGATTTTGCAAAGCTACAGGGAATAGATAGGGAAGTTTTAGAAGCTGTTTTAGCACGTCCCCAACAAACAGGAAGCAAAGCATTATGTGCCATTCGTACTGCTTTAGCTTGCACAACAGGATATTTTAATGGATTAATTCAAAGCTTTGATACCATTAAACAAAGAATCACATTTAAAGTCAGTTTAGATGTAGGAGAAATTAATCAACACTCATTCGTAACAGAAGCAGATATTCAGCAAATGACAGCCCTTTATTTAAACGCTGTCCGTCATCAAGATAGTGACTTAAAACAATGGCTAGAAGACTATAAAAATAATCCTAATAATAGTCAGCCACCTAGTTTTTGTGAAGACTGTTCTTATCGTCAAGATTGTCATCAAGGATTTGGCGAAATTAAAGGAATTGGACTTTATCCTTTTAACGCTGCTGCTTTACAACAAATGAGGAAACGAGTCAATCCTGATAACTTTAATCCTCGTGTGCTGATTAAAGATGTTATCAAATATACGCTAGAAAGTTCAGTGGAAGAGATTCAGCAAGGATATTTTCCTTCTCTTTCTATTCGTCAACATTTTGGTAAAATGCGATTAAGTGCAATTACTCAAACTGATATTAATCAGAAAGATCCTCAAAACGCAGAGCGCCGTCAAACATTAATCGACTTATGGACGGATAGTGATAAGCTTGTTGATCTTCCACCTGAAATTCACACAGCTTTTAATCTTTCCAAACTAGGTGTTGAAGAAATTAAATCAAAAGTAATAAAAAAAACCTCAGTACCTTATAAAGTTTCTCCTAATGTCGAAACTGATTATGAGTCTAACCTCCCTGATCAATTAGCGAAAAAACTAGCGATTCTAGATAATTGGAATAATCAAGGCATTCTGCCAACAGATGTAGAAAAAGATATCCGTGAGTTTGTTTATCCTGCCGTTTGTGAGCATATTGAATGGAATACAGAAATGTTATTAAGGGGAAGTTTTGCCCTTAGTAGTTCAGTGTTTAAACAGCGTAATGTCTTATTTTATAGTCCTAGAATCAGAGGAAAAGGGGCTAACTATACAGGAATTATTTTACAACTTCCTCTTAACCCTGATGATCCTAATGAATTTCGAGAAACTGCTATTGCTTTCCAAGGAATTCTCCGTTATCATCATTATCAACACTGGAACTTTGAAGACGGCGATCGCTATTTCCGAACCTATGCAAAACACTTAGATCGTTGGAGTCACTATATTTTAGACCAAATTCGTCGCCGTCCCCGTCAATCGGGTGAACCTTGGAATCCTGTTCCTGCAACGGTTGAACTCTTAGCACTTGCTTCTCAAATGGCGGGATTTAAGGGCAATTCTTTAGAGGATCTCATTAACGCTTTATTCCTTGATATTCCTGAGCTAGATAATCATCAACGGAGTCAATCTTGGAAAGCTTTGTATAAAGTATTTCAGCAAAATAAAAAGAAATTGCTTGATATTTTAAACAGTTATATTGGCTGTACCCAAGGGAATGCTAAAGGTTTTCAAATTATTGATACTGTACAACTTCTTAAACCTCTCAAAGCAATTCGTAAAACATGGACTCCTCAGTATGAAATACCCGACGATCTTAATAAAGAATATCAAGTCATTCACAAAGTTCGCCAGAAAGTAGATCAATTATTAATGACTGCTTTGCAAGAAGAATGCGAGCGCCAACTATCGATTTATGAAAAGCTTACATTAGAATTGGGCAAAGATGTTAATAAAAAGGAGCTAATTGACTCGATCAATTGTGCAATTGCCCAAGCGAGACAAGGGGGTGTTTCTGGGCAAAAAAGCGCAGAAAATTTGGAAAGTCTTCTTACCCGTTTCCAAAAAACTAACGTTACGAGTTATCTTAATCAAATGCAAAAACTAAAAGTATCGTTTAATTCATCTGATACTCCTCCAACCAGTTTGTTACCTTTATTGAGTGAAGATTATCAAATAGTAATGAAAATCACCCGTGAGTTTCTAGAGCAAAGTTCTAAATTCTTAGATACTTCTGTAAATAAAGTTCAATATAATATTGAGCAATTGACATCAGGAGAAGAACAAGAGTCGATTGAAACCATTACTAAATCAATTGAAAATGGCTTACTAAAGTTACAAGATTTGCTGATTGAAATTAGGGATGTTTAACTGAGAGTATGTAGTTTTCTGAATCGTGAAAATTGTCGAACAAGCTTCTAGCTTGTCACAGGCATCTTGCCTGTGTTACTTGTTCACAAATGATTTAAGAAAGGATAGTGAGTAAGATACTCATATTCCCTTGTCTCCAACTGATTTAAAACTCCTAAACTAACCACTCAATTAAGAGGAACACTTTCATGTTAATATCAAAATCTGAGCAACTGATTCAATTATCTAAAAAATATGTTGAACTGCACAAATATTCTAAAAATCAGCAAGGATTTAAAAGTAGAGAAGAACAAATTACTCAATATTATGACAAAGTTCTTGACGTGGTTGAATCCTTACGTTTGTTTCGTAATAAAGGATTAATTTCAGGTGACTTTGCGCCAGTTGTAAAT
>JBFRWQ010000285.1:0-6348 GCA_051439665.1 Microcystaceae cyanobacterium
ATTAATCGGTGCATTATTGGCTTATCGTGGAATTTACTATTTTTTGCCTTTGATTATTTCTCTTCCTCTTTTAGTCTTTGGCTATTCTGCTCAAGCGAAGGAGCAGTAATTGAATTTTAAGAGAAGTCTTCAACTATAGTCCTACACATTTTGGTCAGGGCATTTGTAAAAGCTAAACCTTAGTCATAATTGGGGTTTTACTTCTTCATTCTTCCTTCTTCATTCTGCGTTTAGCTATAGTTTAACCTGAGTTCTGGTTAAGCAGATTGAGGTAAAAGCCAATCCATTTGAAGAGAAGGCTTCTTAGGTTGGTGACAGTAAGCAATCAAGCCACACAAAAGGTTGACGCAGAAATTAGCAGGACTACGGTGACGAGAGTGTTAATGAGGTGCGCGTTCCCTTGCGCCGTAAGACGACGCGGGGTCGCACCGCTTTTGCTTTTTGCCTTGTGCGTAGCACTATAATTGTGGGTATATTGAGTCAGAAATGCCGTTAAATATTCGTGAATGGGAGTGTCCCGAATGTGGAACTCACCATGACAGGGACATTAACGCAGCGAAAAACATTTTGGCCGCAGGGCTTGCGGTTACGGTCTGTGGAGCGAGTGTAAGACCTCAGCAGAATAAGTCTGTGAGGGCAACTGCTAAGAAGCAGAAACCTAGATTGTGAGGTCTAGGAATCACCGTCCCTTTTAGGGCGGTGAGGATGTCAAAAAGGTTAATTAATCATCTAGGTTATTTTAAAAGAAGTCCCCTAAGATCAGGTTAATAACCGTTTAAGCTTCAAAAATAATTATTATTCATTTTCGCAAAATCACCTAATTGACAATCTCAATTGTTCCCGTTTGTCCATCAATGCGTACCCGTTGTCCATCCTTTAAGCGCTGGGTAGCGTGATTAACATCCATAATTGCGGGAATACCATACTCACGGGCAATAATCGCCCCATGAGATAATGTTCCACCAACTTCTGCAATAAGTCCTCCTGCTTTTGCTAATAAAGGAGTCCAACCCGAATCTGTGTAAGGAACAACAATAATGGTATCTTGATCAACTAGATTAATTTCGCTTAAATTAAGACAGATTCTGATGATTCCTTCTTTTTGTCCTGAACTTGCCCCAATTCCTTGTAATGATGTTCTCTGAATATCTGTCTGATGGGAAGGGAGGGAGGTATGAATATTTCCATACAAGACAAAGGGAACAGTTTTTAGTTGTAGATGATCTTGATATTGATTGCGTCGTTGTTCAAACAAATCTGAGTTAATAATAGAAGAATTTCCTGCAATTAATCCCTTAATTTCTGAGATTTCAAGGAAGAAAATATCATTAATTTCCCTTAAAATTCCTTGTTCACACCATTGCTTTCCTAAAGCCAGAAAACTCCACCGTAATTGCCCTAAGAAACGGGAATAAACCTCTGTCACCTTTCCTTTGAGGTTCAAGCGTTTTTGTACACCTTGCAGCTTGTTTGAGGGGCAATTGGGGGAATCTTTCAGGGTAGATGCAGCAATTTCAGGATTGAATAAGAACTGACTAAATAATTCTCGCACAGGATGGGGATTATCTCGCCAACGAGGGACTGCGATATCTGTTCCCACCTCCCCAAGGTAGCCATATTCGACTAACCAAGCATCAAATTGCTCTAAAATTGTTTTCCCATCAGGATTATCAGCCAAATAAGCGAATAAGGAGGCACAATCTGTTGCTTCTAAGCGATCCATTGCAATTAACGCCCGTTCTTTATCTGCTAGTTCGGCCAGCGATCGCATTGAGGCTACTTCAGGGGTTTGACTGTTATCTAATTGTTCGGGGTTAATTTTAGCAATTCCTTGACGCAAGGCAAAGCTAAGGGGCGCAAGAATACTATAATAAGTTATTTCAGGTAAGATAGCTAATATTTGATCAATCCGTTCCTCTAATTGTTGAATTGATCTGGTTTCAGGGGGACAAGCTTGTAACTCTTTTAAAATAGGTGCAAACTTTCTTTGATTATCCTGGTTAAAATCCCCCTCTAAATTCCGTTCTCGTTGCCATAATCGTAATAAACCTGGTATATTGCGAATGGTTGCGGTTAACGGTGGCTTACTAAATTTTGCACCCCTTGTTAAAAATTCCAAACTTTCAGGAGGAAGTCCCATTCTCAGGAAAATATCCCCTAACAAACTGGCATTAAAATAGGCGTGTTGGTAGTGTAGGGTGGCGGTTTCTTCAAAATTTAATCCTGTTGCACGATTTCCCAAAACAATTGTAAAAATGTTTCCCCATACACCACAGGTAACAGGACGGTTAATTGACCATGTTAAAGGACGAATCACCCCTGGAATCACTTCTGCTGCGATTTTCCTTGTCCAAATCGGGTATAAGGTGGTAATGGGACGGGCTTGTAAGATCCATAATTGCTTGCCATCATAAGTCCATTCTAGATCTTGGGGCATTCCTTGATACAGCTTTTCAATGTCTCTGGCAATTTGAGCCACTTTTTCTAAAATAGAGGTAGGAATCTCTTGGTTTTGTTCCTGTAACGGTGTAATGTTAATCTCTTCTTCTAATTCTACCTGATAGCGCTGGGGAGTATATTGTCCTGATACCACTGCCGACGCTTGACCTGGTAATGCTTCAATTATGACCCCATTATGCCAAGGATTGACTGGATCTCTGCTAAACGCAACCCCAGAAAATTCTCCTTGAATTTGCTTTTGAATTAATACCGCCATTGCTGTGTCATCTTGTTGAAAATCTTTACGGTATTGACTGGCATTATTACGATTATAAGAAGCTAAACAATCATAAATAGCGCTTTTTAGTTGTTCAGATGTAAAAACATTAGGAATGCTGATATATTGACCTGCTGCTGAAGCGCTAGAACTATCTTCTCCAATGGCTGAAGAACGAACAATGAGAGGGGTTTGTTGTGAGGGTTGTAAATAATTGATGGCAATTTCAGGATCATCACCAGGGGATAATACCCAACCATCAGGGACATTGTAGCCCAAGCACTTGAGATAGGAGAGATTACTGGCTTTTTCCCCTGCTTGATGGGCTTTTAGCTTGTTATTTAAGGAAAGTAGGGATTTATCCCCTCGAAAAAATTGAAACATTTGTTTAGACTCTTTAGTAACACCTGTTTCTGGTAAAGTTAAATCATCAGGAATACGCTGCAAAATCCAACTGATTAAGCCTACTAAGATGAAAGCCATCCCGATATAAGTCCCATTATCTGCATGACGTAGGGTAAGTATTAGCGCCAAGATAAATAGGGCAAGCAAACGACCAAACCGACGTTCCCTAACTAGGGTAAAGCCGACTAAACTTATTAAACTCGATATCACCGTGGCTTGCCAGTCATGCACCATCATTCCCCAAAGCACATTCGTTACACCCGCCCCTTTTCCGCCCCAGTAGCGCCCAATGACTAGGGCAATAAGGGATAATAATTCCCATGTGGGATCATTAGGGAAAAAGTGACGAGCCAGTAAAACGGCGATAATTCCCTTGCTGGCTTCCGATAAAACAGCTAAAACCCCTGTGACTGTTCCGCCGTGATAAAATGCAGCCGAAACTGATATATTACCCGTTCCCATCTGGCGAATATCTCGACGGGTGAAGAGGTAAAATATCCAGCGAATCAGGGGTAGTGCGCCTAATAGGGGGATGAGGGTGAGTATGAGGAAAAGTCCCCCAACTTGGGTTAAGTTCATTGGGAATTATGAATTGTGAATTATGAATTATGAATTTTGGAGCTATAAGTAGATTATAGGGAAAATGTCAGTATGATGAATAGTTAGATCTCTTTTTACTACATATACAATGTAATCTTATGGACAGTGACTCTCTTCCTAAAGAAACTACGGCTAAAGCCAAAGAAGTAGCTATTGAAACCCTTGAAGAAGCCAAGCTCAACGAGATAGATAATCAATTTAAGGCCAACTATTCACCACGTATCCGTGAAGCGGAAATCAAACTAAATATATGGATGAAACGTTCTTCACAATGGCTCACAACACACTATACGTTAAGTATTTTGTCACTTGTATGTTCAACCACAGTGGCCGCTAATCCTCCTTTTATTAATGAAAATCAACGATCTGTATTAGCTCTTCTGTCAGCAATTAGTGTAGGGGCTGTTGGACTTTTTAGTAGCCAAAAAAAATCGCAAATTTATTTTGCTGTGTGGCAAAGATTAGATTCAACATATAATGAGTATAGGCATAATCCTTCAGATGCAATTGAAGGAGAAAGCAAAGTATTAGAAGCAATGCGTAAAGGTGATGAAGTATTAGCTGATTCTAAAGATATTTATTAGTGCGATCGCTGATCTTGTAGGTTGGGTTGACGCAAGGAAACCCAACAAATACATATCTTTTTGAGTTATTTTATGGCTTACATAGCCTTTAACCCAACAAATACATATTCTTTGGGTTATTTAATTGTATGTTGCTTGTATGATTATGTGGATGATGTTGGGTTTCGTCCCTCAACCCAACCTACGTTATATTTATTAATTGTAATATCCCAACAAATACATATTATTTTGGATTATTCATGTCCAATATTATCATCAAAAACTAACTCTTCTCCTGCACCCCACATCACATCATAAACCCCTGCTTCCACATAACGATGAAAACTCGAATATTGCCAATCCTTCGGTGCATTTACCAATCCATGATGAACTGGATTATAATGAATATATTCCACATGATTAACAAAATCTTGATCATCCCTAATTTGATGCTCCCAAAAGCGACGTTGCCAAATTGCCTTTTCTCCCTTTTTTGCCCTTGATAACGTCATTTTTCCTTGATAATCAACCCTACATTTACGACTAAAATAACTTTTAATTAATCGCCAACGAGTAGAAAAATCTGCATAATTTTCGGGTAGCGTCCAAAGACAATGAAGATGATCAGGTAAAATAGCGATCGCATCAATTTTCAAAGGATGTTGTTTCATTACATACCGAAACGCTTCCCTCAATAAATCTATATTCTCTGACTCATCAAAAATAGGACGACGATGATGAGTAACAAGAGTAAAAAAATAGGTTGCTCCCGGTGTTTTTGCTCGACGATATTGCATATTATCATTAAGGTGGGATCTCAAAGATATCGGCCTTGACAGGACAATGCAACTGCATTACCATAAATACTGATGAATAAAGTTGAGAGATATCTATGACTGTAACGCTTGCTCCATGCTCAGAATCTACTCTTACTGATCGTTATCAGACCACAATTCCAGACCCCATTCGCAAAGCTCTTGGCTTGAATAAGCGTGATAAAATTGCTTATACTATCCAGCCTAACGGTCAAGTTGTAATTTCTCGTGTTGACCAGACAGAGAGCGATCCTGCGCTTGAACAGTTTCTGAATTTTATTGTACGAGATATTGAAAAGAATCCTCAGAACTTACAAGCAATTAGCTCTGATTTAGTAAATTATGCCCAGTCCTTAGTTGCTGAAGTTGATATTGATCTTGATATACCACTTTTTGATGAGGATGAATAAGTTTGTCTGTTAATCAGCCGCTAGTAATTCATGGATGGAACATATTTGCTCATCCTATCTTCCTGAAGCAGTTTGAAGAACTTCTGGCGCAGGTTGAGAATTTGCGTCAGAAATATCACAATGAATATAAGAGAAAAAATGCGACAAAGCGTTTAGCGGCCATAGTAAAACTAGCATTTGATGTGATTCCTCAAGATCCGACGCGTCTTGATTATCGTCAAGGTACTACCCTTGGTGATGACTATAAGCACTGGTTTAGAGCCAAATTTTTTCAGCAATATCGCCTGTTTTTTCGCTATCACGCAGAGAGTAGAATAATTGTTTTTGCTTGGATAAACGATGAAAACTCTAAGCGAGCCTATGATAGTAAAACAGACGCTTATCGAGTATTTAAGAAAATGCTAGAAAGTGGGAATCCTCCCGACGACTGGAATGAATTACTTCAAGAAGCAAAAACTGAAACTGATCGTTTAGGTAATTTCCATGAAAGACTTTACCAAATCTAGTGCGATCGCTTATCTTGTAGGTTGGGTTGACGCAAAGAAACCCAACAAATACATATTTTTGGCATTATTTAATTCTATATTACTGACATCATCTTTAATTCAATCAATCCCTATTTTACGGGTTATTTAATTTGATGTTGCTTGCATGATCATGTGGATGGTGTTGAGTCTCGTCTCTTAAACCAACCTACGAAGTGCTAATTAAAAAATCATTAACTGTAATAATATCAATTGATTGAAAAGGGTGTAAAACTAATAAATCTTGATCCCCTGTAATGATTAATTCTGCTTGACCATTAACAGCTAATTCTAAATATTTATTATCTTTAGGAT
>JBFRWQ010000286.1:0-8855 GCA_051439665.1 Microcystaceae cyanobacterium
CCCGACAATAGTTCATCGCTCCTGCATTTGCGCCTAATTTAGCAGCCTCAGAAAATACATCAGCAAGGGCTAGATGATTGAAAAAAAACGGACTTAATATTGCTGTTACCGCCAAGGTAAGTTTTGTCTTGAACATTGGCTAGGTTTCTCCTGCTTATTTATCAAATATTCAACAGACAAATTATAAAATTTACTCTATCCGTCTTTTTTACCATTTCATGCCATTTGACTATTTCAAGGAATTCTTAATTTTAATTTTAGATTTTTAACTTGAGTTTAGACTGAATGGGCAATAACTAAGTACAAATCCACTAATCTCTGCCACAAAAAAGCGACTAATTAATATTCTCTCCTATCATTAGGATTGGTTTATTTTGCGATATTTCAAAGGAGAAATACCTGTCCATGTTTTAAAGGCACGAGAGAAATGACTCACTTCTGAATAGCCTAATTGTTGAGCAATTTCCGTCATTTTTAACCGAGTATTTTTTAACAGTTTTAGAGCCTGTTGTAACCGAATTTCTTGGACTAAACTTGAATAACTGAGGTTTTGTTTCGCCAATTCTCTTTGTAGGGTGCGAACACTAATTCCTGTCATTTTGGAAATTTTATTAATTCCACAGGCTTGCTCTGGTAAAAAAGCAATAATTGTTTGACTTAAAGCCTCTTTAATATCTGTGTTAGGTTTGGTAATAGGTTTTTCAATTATGCTAACTTGACTAGAGACAAAGGAGCGAGTTTTCCACAAAAGAGAACGAGGAAAAACAATAGCAGTAAAAGGATGCTTAAAAAAAATTGGTACATTGATAAAAGCAGGACAGTTGAATAAATTTTTCTGGGAACTCATTTGCAAATAAATTTGATTTGGTTTCCATAAAATATCTATCGTTGACTGAATAATTTTTATCATAAGTCTAACCGTATATAGCTCTGATGCTTCTTTAGCAATCGGAATAGAATTAACCCCTTGACGACAAAACCAAACTGATTCTGAGTCCATCTTTAACCAAAACTTAGCATCTGTACTGTGCCAATAAACATAATCTAAAAAATTATTTAACATTTCATATAATGTTGCTGAATGTGATAAGATATTACCAATTAGTCCCAATGTTTCAATCTTAGGATACTCTGCTGCTAAAATACTAAAATGTTCTCCTTCTAACTGATTTGCTTTTTCTAGCAATAAATTAACCACATATTCGGGAAAAAGCTGATTAGGCATTTCTTTATAGTAGATGGGAATATGGCATTTCTGAAGCAGTTTATCGGAAGGAGAACCAAGACTATCTAAAGTTTGAATAATCGGAGTTATTTGACTTAATCGAATTAAAGGTATTTTTTTCATATTGCTAGGGGTTAAATCGTTAAATTAGAGCCTCCTCTTGAATAAGCTTGATTAATTTGCCTTTTTAGATGACATTGACCAATCGCTAACTTAAATTAATCGCTTTCTCTTGAGCGCTCACAATCTCTTTAATCCCTTTTTCTGCCACATCCAACATCTGATTTAACTGTTGACGATTATAGTAACCCGATTCAGCCGTCCCTTGTACCTCAATTAAATCTAAATTTCCCGTCATCACAATATTACAATCCACGTCAGCCTGAACATCTTCAAGATAATTAAGGTCTAAATAGGCTTCTCCTTCAATTAAACCAACAGAAATAGCTGCCACAGGGTATAAAATCGGATCTGTCTCTAATTCTCCTTTTTTTTGCAAACTATCAAGCGCTAACCGCAGCGCCACATATCCCCCTGTAATCGCAGTGGTACGAGTTCCTGCATCAGCTTGCAGCACATCAGCATCAATGGTAATGGTTCTCTCGCCTAATTGAGTTAAATCTAAGCAAGCTCGCAGACTTCTGCCAATCAAGCGCTGTATTTCTTGAGTTCTGCCCGATAATTTGATTAATTCTCTCGGTTGCCGTTCCAAAGTTGCACTGGGTAACATTCGATATTCAGCCGTTAACCAACCTTGGCCTTGATCAACTAAAAAACGGGGAACAGTGGGGGAAATACTAGCAGTACACAGCACTTTTGTCTGTCCAAAGGTGGTTAAAACCGAACCCCCTGCAAATTTCGTGAAATCTGTTTCAAAATGAAAGGGACGGAGTTGTTCCCTCTGACGATTATCAGGACGTTTCCAAGTCATCTAATTTTCCTCAATTGCACCACAATTAACCCCATATTGTAGAGGAAAATCGGTTAACTTTATCTGGAAATCCCTAAAAACTCAGTGCCGATACGAAGCAATTAACGTTAAAGTAGAGGTGATCAATGACTTAATAATGACCATTCGTCTAAGATAGTTGATCACTTGTAAGCTTAAACTGTCTTAACGTCATGATAGCTCCTAACCCCCAATCCTTTCCCACCTATCGTCAAGAAGACGCACAGGAAATTATCCAATTGGCGATCGCTCAAAAAATGGATCGAGAAGAACTTTCCAAAGAACAACTATGGGAAATCGCCGAAGAATTAGATATTGATGCAGCTACCCTAGTAGAAGCGGAAAAAGAATGGCTCAAACAACGAGAAACCCTACAAAAGCGCCAAGAATTTGACCTCTATCGCCGAGACACCCTCAAACATCAACTTACCCGTTTTGCCATTGTTAATGGGTTTCTTGTCACCCTTAACTTAATCAGTAGCGGTGGATTGTCATGGTCTCTGTATATTCTCCTAATTTGGGGAATGAAAGCAACTCTCAATATTTGGCAAACCTATCAACAAAGTGGTGAGGCTTATGAGCAAGCATTTGAGCGCTGGAACGTCAAAAACGAGGTAAAACAGTCAATTAATCATCTTTGGTCAAAAGTTAAGCTATTTTTGCAAGGTCAATCCTAATCATCCCGTGCTAACCGTTGACGATGTTTTTCTAAACTTTCATTAAGCAGCGTCAATACCTCAGTGGCAATACTAATGACATCATTGGGGCCAAATCCTGCTTGAGTTAATTCTCGGAAAAAAGATTTAGCAACGATTTTAGCCAACTTATTAGGATTTGGATGAATAGAGATATAGTCTTTCATGTTTTGTCCTTCTAATTCCTTAAAGACCGCTTTTTCCAGAAATCTAGACCGTAAAATCATTTGTAGTTGGGTAATTTGTAAGGATTTACTGACAAAGGTGGCAAAAATTTCGAGTAATTGTAAATCATCCTCTGTAAAAACTTGCTCTTTATGGGGCAAGCTAACGTTAATGACACCAATCACCACAGAATCATCCATAATTGGTGCATAAATTAGAGTTTTACCCGATTCAGGTAAATCTTTAGCTTCTGCTGCCCAAGGAGACGAACGAATATCTTCGATCAGTAAAGCTTTCTTTTGACTAACGACATAATCCGCAATGCTTTGATTCAAAGAGATTAGCTCGTGATCAGCGCTATCAGGTAAATTACCGTAATGGGCAAAAACTGTGAGATGGCGCTCAGAGAGTTGGGATGGCTCACGCTCAGATAGGAGTAAAATAGAGCATAGTTTTGTTTTTAAGGCTTTAGCAGTTAAATAAGCCAATTCACTCAATTTTTCTTCTAAAGTAACTGGTTTTTCTAATAATTTAGCAGCATCAATTAATTGGTCTAGGGGGTCAACCAGTGGATTCATAAGTACTATTCACTAATTAATGGGAAGAGAATTTAAAAACAGATTACAATGTCATTATTCCCCTCTGTTATTTTACAGACTGTTTTAGGGAATTCTAATAAGTGTAGCCTTTCATCCTTGTCACTCCCTATGAATACTTCACAGGAAGTTCGTCATCTTCTGGTTATCGAGGATCAAAAATCTCGACGCATCGTTCCCTTGACAGACAGTACCTATGCTGTCGGTCGTGATCCAAATAGCTCAATCATTCTCTTTGATCGTCAAGTGTCTCGCCATCATGCCACACTTTTGAGGGTAATTGATCCCGATCCAAAAAATAACCAATATTCCTACCGAATTATTGATGGCAATTTGCAAGGGAAAAGGAGTACAAATGGGATTTTAATTAACGGTAATTATTGTCTTTCCCATGAATTAAAACATGGTGACAGCATCCGTTTTGGCACAAAGTCCCAGATGAAATATCAAATTATCTCCCCTGATATGGAGTTAGAGGGGATCAAAGATGATCTCTCAGGTCCTTTACCTCGGCCCCCACAAAATCATCAGAATGCCTTAGCAGCAGTTGCAAGTGATAAATCCACCTATGCACCTCCAGAATTAGAATTAGAAGACGATGATGAACCGAATACCTCGTTAGTTTTCTCAAATCCCTCCCCAGAAGAGAACAATGGTGCTTTATCTCATTTCTCTTCCCTCGCAGAATATAGCCCTAACCCAATTATTGAGATTGATGAGACAGGACAGGTTACTTATCTTAATCCGGCCGCTCGGATTAAATTTTCTGAACTATCTTTCAACCATCCATTACTACAAGGTATTATCCAAGATAAAGAGACCCCTTATCAAGAAGGAACATCCTATGTCAGAGAAATTGAAGTAGAGGATGAATTTTTTGAACAACACGTTTACTATCTCGAAGAGGGAAAACTGATTCGCAGTTATATCTTTGATATTAGCAAGCATAGAAAGCTAGAAAATCAATTACTACTTAATAAAGAACGGTATCAACTCTTATTGAAAGCATCCTCAGAAGGCATTTTAGTAATTGATGCCAACAGCAAAGAAGTCATAGAATCCAATACCACCTACCGCCGATTATTAGGCTATGATTTAACCGAAATTTTAGACCTCAATTTGTACAAACTAATTGCCCTAGATCGAGATATATTAAATGAAGAATTAGAGCAAATTCAACCCAACAGTTCTTTCTGCATAGAAGAATCATTTCACCGATGCAAAGATGGCTCTTTTGTCAGTGTAGTGGCTCAAGTAACTCGAACTATGTATCAGGATCAAGAGGTCTTTTGTTGGGCAGTACGAGACGTGGGTGAATTGAAAAAAACAGAAGAACAATTGCGTCATCAATCTCTCCATGATGCCTTAACTAATTTGCCAAATCGAACATTTTTTGAGCAACAACTGAATAAAGCGCTTGCCCACGCTCAAAAGCACCAACATTTGTTATCTGTTCTCTTCCTAGATCTAGATTCCTTTGCCCATATTAACAATACCTTGGGTCATGAAGTAGGAGATCACATTTTAAAAGAGTTTGGTAAACGCATCAATAACTGCACTAGAGCCGGTGATATTGTTTCTCGTTGGGGAAGCGATGAATATACCCTGTTGCTTCCTCAAATTAAAAATACAGAAGATGTAGTGATTGTGGTTGATAAGATTTTTGAGACTCTAACACAACCGTTTAAAGTCAATGAGCAGTTGTTACGGGTTAAAGCCAGTATTGGAATTGCCATTTACCCTCAAGATGGGGAAGATAGAGTTACCCTCCTCAAAAATGCCGATGCGGCCTTACATCGTACCAAAACTCAAGGACGTAATCATTACCAATTTTATCACCCCGCCCTTACCCAAGAAGCTGCCCTCTTAATGAATTTAGAAAATCTCATTTATCAGGGGCTAGAAAAGCAACAATTCTCTTTATACTATCAACCCCAGATTCATTTAGCCACTGGGGAAATTCGGGGTATGGAAGCATTAATACGATGGGAACATCCAGTTTTGGGATTTATTCCCCCTGAAAAATTTATTCCAATGGCTCAGAAAACGGATATCTTAATTCCCGTTTGTCAGTGGGTATTAGAAACGGCTTGCAAACAAAATTTAAGTTGGCAAAAAGACGGGATTGCTCCTATTCCCATTGCGATTAATCTATCAGCACGGGAGTTTGAGCAAGAAAATTTAGTAGAAACCATTGCTTATACCTTAAATGAGATCGGTTTAGATCCCCAATGGTTAGAGATCGAAATCACGGAAAAAACCTTGCGTCAACATCTGAAAATTGCCCCCAATCTCTTTAAGAATTTACAACAGTTAGGAGTTCATCTCACCCTAGATGATTTTGGGACTGGTTATTCAGCACTAGGCTTTTTACAACAGTTTCCCTTTCATACGATTAAATTAGATAAAAATTTGATACAGCAGTTTCGGGGAACATCCCAAGAAAAAGGGATAATTTCAGCCATTGTCGCTCTGTGTCAAGGTTACAATCTTGGCCTGATTGCCAAAGGAGTAGAAACGCAAAAACAAGTAGATGAATTAGCCGAACTTCATTGTGAGATATTCCAGGGTTATTGGTTTAATCAGCCATTAACCGCTAAACAAGCCACTCAATTCCTAGTAGATAAACTTCATGGCAATTCTTAACCACACTCTACCTAAACTAGATTTGATCAGTCGGATTTGGTATTAAAAATGCCCTGGATAAACCACACCTGCACCTTTTCTGCCAAATGCTTCAGCAGAGGGCGCACCTACTAAGATTAAATTATCCTGAATCGCAACTTCATAACCAAAGCGATCGCCTTCTTCCCCATTAATCGCATGAAGTTTTAAATAGGGTTTCCAGACGTTATTCTGTTTTTGAAAGGTATAAACTGCACCTGTTTGTTTTTGGTAGGGAGAATTGCCCTGATCTGCCCCTACCATTATTAAATCACCATTAATTGCCACTGAATGACCAAAATGCTCATAACCCTTTAAATCAGAGGGTTGTAGGGTTTGTTGCCATTGCCATTGTTGCCCTTTAAACTGAAAGACATAAACGACTCCTGCACCGATTTTATGACGATAAGCTTTATTTTTTGCCCCTACCAATAGGGTATCCCCTTCTAAGGCCAATGAATAGCCGAAACAGTCTCCTTTTTTTAACTGAGGTAGATGTAAAGTTTGATAGTCTTGCCAAATTCCATTTTCTTGTTGAAACAGATAAACAACTCCTGTCTCTTGAGCTAAATAAGCCCCGACTGCAGCGAATTTTCCACTAAGCGCTACTGCACACCCGAAAGAGTCCCCTTTTTGTAAAACTTCTGGTTGTAGCTTTTGCTGATCTTGCCAAATTCCCTCATGATTCTGAAATACATAGACTGCGCCTGTAGAATGACGTAAGAGATTAACTGAATTATAAGCGCCCACCAAAGCCGTTTTTCCCTCAAGAGCGATCGCACAACCAAAACAGTCTTCTGAATGAAGATCATAGGGTTGAATTTTCTGGCTTTGTAACCATGCTTGATCTTGTTTTTGAAAAATATATAAGGACCCTGCACTCATTTTCCAGTCATTATCTGCTAAATAAGCCCCTACTAAAATCTGATCCCCATCAACTGCCACTGCTTTACCAAATACTAACTGATACTGTATATCATGGGGATAAAGACTCCCTTCTTGTTGCCACTGTCCTTCATTAAAACGATACACATAAACTGCCCCCACATTGCGTTCAATAGTGGTATCAGAGAGGGGGGCGGCCATCACTGCGGTTTCTCCTGCGATCGCCAAAGCGCTGCCGAAGGCATCATCACTATGATAGTTAGGAGCATATAATTTTTGGGGAGGTTGCCAATAAGCTGAAGGAGAAAGATTAGGAGATAACCAAACCTTGAGCATTAAGGCGTTGGGATCATCAGTTTGAAGGCTTTCAATAGCTGATCCCTTGGGTGTCCCCTTATACCCTACCATTGCCCAAGATGCACCAATGGGGTAATTTTCGATTAAACGACTACCTAATAGCTGTCCACAGTGTTTAATCTGGGGAGAAAGGGAGCGCTCCCTGTGTCCTTGAAGCATGAGAGCAACCCCTCGGCCATGGGGTAAACGGTCAATTAATTCGACAAATAAAGACTCTTCTCCATCAAATAGCTTAATTTCTTGGGTTAGTAAGGGAATACCTGTCAGTTCATCAAAAATCAGTATCTTAAGATTGCCTGCTGCTTCTTGTCCAAAATTGAGTGGATAATTATCTAAGTAAATCTTTTCAGTTTTGTCTAGTAATAAGGTAGGATAACTAATCTCTGAAGCTGTCGGAGAGACAGTTAAATGGGTTTTTGCGGTGACATCTGATGCTGACGAGAATGATTCGATAGCTGTCCCTTGATTTAACCCTTTCCGTCCGATTAACACCCAATATCCCTGAAAAGATGATTGAGCGCTCATGCCGCTACCGATACAATTTAAGGACAGTTTAATGCGATCGCTTAACTGTAAGTTCCCTTGATAATTACTTGCTAAAGCAATCACCTGATTTTCTGCTAAACGTTCCACCAAATCAGCAAAATAAGGGTCAATGTTGCCATCTTTTACCTCAAATGCTGTAATATACTGAGGATTGCCCGTTTGTGCATCAAAAACTACTCCGTTGATCCCATCATAATCAGGAGAAAGACTGATTTTTTGGTGATCAAAGGTAAAAGAAAGCCCATTCTGTGCCGCAGAAGCGCTCAAAAGAGCAGTATGGACAGAATAATGGGGAAGTGGCTCTGCATTTTCAGCAAAAGAGGATTCAGTCATTTCAGTTATCAGTTATCAGTTATCAGTTACCAGTTAAAACCTCTGTCTAAAGCCCGCTTGCTTGAAAAAGAAAGAACTTTTTGATGATCTCCCTAACGGAAGAGGCTTATTTTCAAGAGTGTTTCTTGATCATCGGTCATCAAAGAAAGATTGGTGAAACAAGGGACAGATGCAGATCGAGTATCTATATTTTGAGTTGACCTATTCTCAATCCTAACGATAAAACCCAGACTCAACTCACTTATTTAATTAAGTGTTAAGAGAGGGAAGGAGGTATTCATACTCCCCACACCTCCCAATTGCCAAAATATGCAACACTAGAAAATATATCTCAATCGAAAATCTAAAAGAAAATTGACCGATTCATATTCGGGTAAAATTGTAACTATTATGGATGATTCCTCCACCAATATTGACCAATCTGCCCAAACTCTATCCTC
>JBFRWQ010000287.1:0-17090 GCA_051439665.1 Microcystaceae cyanobacterium
CAGTCCCTAAGCGATATTTTTTTGACCAATCTGTCTAAATCATATCGTAAACAAGCGCAGACGTGGATTAATCCCGTCGGAGCTTAACGTTTGGAATCCACGCGTTTTTAAACCGTGGAGATGTCAATCCCCATGTTATAGCTTGAGGTGTGGTATTTATTACTTATAAAAATAACCAGTAAAGAATGCCAACACCTCCTCCCATCATAAAGAAGAGACTGCCAAAAGTGAACTGAATAAAGCTTTTTTTGGTCAATCCCGCTTCTAAAACCGATTGTTTAGGACGATGGGGATTGTAGGCTACCTGAACTCTTTTGCCAACGGGATATTTTCTGACAAATTTATCAGCATATCGTCTATCTCCTGTTGCGACACCACCACCACCGAAGAAGATGTTATCACTCGTCAAGTTTCGCCCCTGATAACGATAACTAAACTTAATTATGGGTTTGTAAGTTGTACCATCACTATCACTGTTAATCTGAACCTGAGAATGGGTAATTTGTCCCGATGCAGTTGGCCAGCGATGACTCGCATGAGCTAACTTAATCTGATGAAAACCCGATAGCATTAAGCCTGCGCCGACTGCAACAAAAATGCCGACAACGACCAATACAATCCATTTCATTGTCTTAATCTCCTAATTAATGACCCAGTAACCATTTTTACGCCAATATTGCTCTTGGAGAGCATTATTCAACTGTGCAACTGTAATTAAATCAGCATCAAGTAACAATTCTCCTAATCGTTTCCGTTCGTTTTTTTGTTGTTCGACTATTTGTTCCAGTTCACTCACTCTGATCCAATTCTTCTGAATAAGAATCTGACCTAGTTTCATTGTCGTTGAAAATTATTAAACTTCAATAATAGACTACAATCCCTTAATAGAGCATTTCGGAAAATTTCTCTTTCTCTGTTTGTCGTAGGTGAACTACAATACTGTTCAGTTAAGCCTAAAAAGTTTATTAAATAGAGAGTGTGGGGAGTGTGGGGAGAATAAATACTTCTCTTCCCTACTTCTGCTTAATCACCAGTAGAGTAATATCATCATAAATAATATGTTTGCCAATATGACGACGAACATCGCTAATAATCGCATTTTTAATGTCTTGTGCCGATTGATGCCAGTTTTCCTGAGTGACTTGACACAAGCGCTCTAATTCGTAAAATTCCCCTGCTTCGTTTTCTGCTTCGGTAATGCCATCTGTGTAAAGTACCACACCATCTCCTACATTGAGATGAATTTCTTTTTCGGCCACAAAATCAGCAATTTCTTCGTCCAAGCCAATAGGAAATCCTAAATCAATTGTATCAATTAACTCCATTTCCCCTGTGGCTCGCATCACAATAACTGATTCATGTTGTCCACTTAAACGTAAGCAATTATCTTGATAATTAAGCAAAATTAGAGTTAAATTCTTATCCGAATTAATTCGTTGTACATTCTCATAAATGGTTCGATTAATAATATCTAAAAACTGTACAGGATTATTTTCATTCTGCATCATTAGAGTCCGAATGGCTGTTTGCACCATAATCATAACAACACCACTTTCTAAACCATGTCCTGTTACATCACCAATGCCAATTTTAACCCCTTGTTCATTTTGCAATATGTCATAGTAATCTCCACCTACGTCAGAGGCAGGTTCCATGAATCCTGCAATATCTAAGGGCTGAATTTGTTTAAGTTCCTCCTCTTTCGGTAAAATCATTTGTTGTAAACGACGAGTCACTTCTAATTCAGCGCTGAGACGTAAATTTTCCGCTTTTAATTTTTCCTCTGCTTCTAACCGTTTCAGAAAATTAATATAGGCTTTAGAATGATAACGAATACGGGCAATTAACTCTTGTTGATCTGGCAATTTGACAAGGTAATCATTAGCCCCTAAATGAAACGCTTTTGCTTTAATAACTGGATCTTCTTTACTAGATAAAACAATAAGCGGTATATTTTGCGTAGGTGAATTCTTAGCTCTGAGAAACTTTACCAAAGTTAACCCATCAATATCAGGCATAACTAAATCCTGTAAAATAACCGTTGGTTGAGTATATTGCGCTATTGTCAGTGCTTTAGTTGGATCTTGGCAATAGTGAAACCTTATATCTTTTTCATCCATTAGCATACGACGAATCCCTTCACCAATCATCGGCTGATCATCAATGAGAAGCACAGAAATAGACGGATCAAACAAAGATAAAGTCATTAAACTTTTATATAAGTGAGGTAGAGGATGGAAAAGACCTATTACAATAGGACTTAATTAGATGAGGATACTATGAGCAGTCAACCTTTACCCTCCGATTGTACCAGTGCTAAATTCGAGCAAGTTGCTATTAGTCGCTTGCGATCGCTGGTCTCATTACTTCCTAATAATTGTAAAGTGTTTCGAGAACCTTGGGATTGTTCAACGGTTCTTTGTTTAGATTTTGCTGACTGTCCTACTTCTGTCATGATAATCAAAGAAAATCCAGATCAATTAAAAACCGTGGTTCAAGATTTGGGAATCGCTCATGCTATTGTTTTTAGAATAAATCAAAAGCTAATGGGTTGGGTAGGAGTAGAATCTTAAGATCATCTATTTCTCTGTCTTTGTATTTCTAGATCGGTGTTGGCTCAATTTTCTTCCTTGCGATCGCAGCTTAATGATCAGCGAATCGTTCCCTTTTTATTATATCTACTTGGAGACTTAACAGATGACTGTTACGGTCAAGACAAAAAATTATTCTTTTGAAGAATATTTAGAAATGGAAGAAACCGCTTCCTATAAAAATGAATATAAAGCAGGAGAAATTGTCCCTATGACAGGAGGAACAACTAACCATAATAGAATTGCGCTTAATCTTGCTTCTTACTTAACATTTGCTTTAAAAGGTCAAAAACTTAATATTTTCATGGAGGGGGTTAAGCTATGGATTCCTCGTTACCAACAGGGAACTTACCCAGATATTATGATAATTAACGGAGATCC
The DNA here is from genome assembly GCA_051439665.1 of Microcystaceae cyanobacterium. GTDB lineage: Bacteria > Cyanobacteriota > Cyanobacteriia > Cyanobacteriales > Microcystaceae > JBGTGT01. The sequence goes on from JBFRWQ010000287.1 coordinate 2,973, forward strand.
TATCTATTATAAAAATACCAAAACGACTGTTTTAAATCCCTCCTTAATTGTAGAAGTTTTATCCCCATCAACCCAAAACTATGATCAAGGAGATAAGTTTCTCTATTATCGTTCTCTAACTGAATTTCAAGAATATATTTTAATTAGTCAAAATCAATATTATGTGATGCAGTACAATAAAACTGAGGAAGGAAAATGGTTGTTAACAGAGTACGAAGGTGAAAATAATGATTTGTCTTTAAGATTGATTGACTTTACTTTAAGCTTTCAAGATCTTTATGAAGGCGTTAGGTTTGAAGAATAATAACGAGCGCTAGAGATTTAGGGCTAAAGCCCAACAACTTTAGGGCTAAAGCCCAACAACAACATCTGATAACTGAAAGGAATTATTTGATTAGTTCTTAGACAATAATTTGTTTTAAGGATAAGTCTTCATCAACCACAGATAACGATTCATTAACCATTGGTTTAATTCCCTGCGTTACTTGATGTACCCACCAAAAAGTCTCTGTTCGTACCCTTGCAAACCCTGCTTTCCCTAGCCAAGCATCCACACTTTCCTGTGCGTAGTCCTGTATATAAGGTTCTTCAAAAATATTAGTTAGCCAGGGGGTTTGTCGGAGACTTCCTTGATTACCATCTAATATAATCATTTGTCCCCCAGTCGTTAATAGGCGAAAACTTTCCTCTAAAATTCTTTGAGAGACAGAAACAGGGGTTTCATGGAACAGTAAAGAAGCGCTTACCAAATCAAAATAAGCAGCAGGAAAATCCGTTTTCTCAGCATCTCCCTGTAACCATTGTATCTTTAACCCTTCCTGTTTTCCCTTTCGCTCTGCCATAATGAGCATATAAGGGGAAAGATCCAGACCAATGACCTCAGCCTCTGGAAACGCTTGCTTCAGCATTAAAGTAGTAGAACCCGTCCCACAGCCTAAATCAAGAATTCTTTGAGGAGATACCTGCACTGCATCAATTAAAGCTTGACGCACCCAATTCTCATTAGGTGGTAGTACATATTGAGTAATGGGATCATAGGTGACAGCAGCGCTAGAGGTGAGATAACCACCCTCGATACCATGAAAGGCAGAAGAGCGATAATAATCAGGATAAACAAGCTCAGGGTTAGTAAAACGAGTTTTTTCATCTTCCCAATCGATAGAATCCGAGATTTGCTTTAAAGCGTCCCCATCAATTAAAAACTGACTAAAAAGCGGTTTGAGTAATTGTTCCCAAAGCGTATCTTGACGAGTTGCCATTGTTGCATCCTTGCTGTAACTGATTTCTCTTTCAAGATAGCAACTTTTATCGTTTTCCAATATTCGTAATTTATGAACCTTTTCTGACAAAACATTGACTCAAATCTCCCTTTCGTGGAAAATTTTAGACATCCAGTATAAACTTGAGAGATATTACTCATCAAGATGACGCTGGTGTGATGATTTATACAACTAAACAGCTAATCAATATCTTAGAACAGGAAATGCGAGCCACCTGGCGAGGGGAAAGAGTTCTTTTGTCCTCAGAAAATCGTATTAATAATCCTGTCATTGCTAAGGCGATAAATTTAGATAAAGCGAATCAAGTGTTTGCCTATCAGGACTTTCGCCAGCAAATCCATGAATATCAACGACAAAATCATGTTTCTGGTTTAATTATTCGCTCTTGTACCTATCAAGGTGCGTCTATAGACTTCCCTGAATTACATAATCAACTTGTTCCCGTAGAAGGAGACAAAGAAAAGTTAATCGCTGCTAAAGCCAAAATTATCCGCTTTTGGCAACAAAATACCCAAGCAATGAACTATTGGTTAGTAGCTCATCGTCGTCGTCCCATTAATGGCGATTCTCTCGAAGACTTAATCGAACAATGTGAATGGGCAGAAGTAGATGCTGCTCGTACAGAGTTATATTTAGGACTTTGTTGGGGAAACCCCCAAGACTATCAATACCAATGGGCAAAACCCGATTCTGGTTGTCATCGTATCATCGCTGCGGTTAACGAACCCAGTTCAATCAAAGTGTAGTGATTGTTTCAGCTAAAATGAGGTAACAGCAATTGCGGTTGTTAGGCTTTAGCCGCATCAAAGTCTCATTGTAAGAAAATTGTGGTTGTTGGGCTTTAGCCCCATCAAAGTCTCATTCTAATGCACCCAATTAGCTGAAACAGTCCATTAGTAGGGGCTTTAGCCCTTATTATCGCCCTAAAGGGCTTACTACAAACTTCATTAGATAAATCGAGCGAAAATGTCCCGATTAACCTGAATATTATTGCTAACAAAATAAGAACTATGAGCGCAGCTAAGATTATACATCCTAAAAAAGTTGCGACTGCAACCAACTGGCTCTAAATCCAAAAATTCATAATCAACGTCAAATTTATCCCTCAAAACGCCTCCTACTAAATCGCCTTTGGCATTCAAATTGACCCAACGTTCAACAAAGCGAGGCCGACGACCATCTCTATTGGCCTGTCGTAAAGAAGAACGAACCGGTCCAACAGAGAGGGCACTTCCCACCGTAAAAAAGCTATTAACTCGTCCTGATAGAGATAATGTCTCAAGTTCTCGTAATCCTTCGTAAGCAACCACTGTTCCCCAACTATGAGCGATAATATCTAATTCCGCTCCCGCCATTAATAAGGGTTGCACCTCCTCTTTAAAACGGTTAATAATATTCTGTCTCATTCGTGGGTTTAACATATAAATGAGAAAATCATCAATCGAAAATCCCCCACCTCGTTCGATAAAGGTTGGTGTTATTTGACGAGTTACTTGTCCGTCTTGAGTCTCTTGAGCAATGGCTTGTTTTTCCCGTTCTTCTAAAATAAACTCAATTTGCTGGCGTAACATTTGTTCTTCAATGGGATTAACCCCAGAAGAGGCACGAGTTCCCTGATTGACCAAATCACTCCACAAAACTTCTCGACGGGTATCACCTAAATCCCCATTGCCAAAAATTGGGCTAACATGAGGTCTCAGAGAATCCCACCAACCCTGAGAATAATTATTATTATGATTACTAATTCCATGTACATAAATTAAATAGCGAGCGCCGATTTGACGCAGGGAACGGTTTGGCATTTGAGCAATGGAAGCATCAGAAATACCCAATGTATCTATCAGCTTCATATAGGCTTCAATCAGAAGTTTTTGGTTATCAGGGGTTAGATTGGTCATAGTTTCAGGGTTAGATAGAGCTACAGTTGAATTAGGAGTGTTTAGCTGAGTAGGTAGTTGAAAGATTGAATTAAATCGGGTTGTTCCCTCATGTTGAGGCACTTGAGTAAATTGGTCTTCTTGAAGTGCCTGAGCAACAATTTGAATGATTTCTTGTGAGCCTAGATAGGGTTGCTCTCGCAGGGTTTTACATAAATAATAAGTAAATGCGCCATGAAAATCTTGATCAATGTAAGCATCAGCAGCCGTTTGATCATCTCGACATCCTGCTAGGAATAAATGTTTATATATGGCAGGGGTTGAACTGCGAGTAGTTCTTAATCCTTTTGTCCTCGCTGCTGTCATCATATATTCTTGCAATTCTGGAGGGGGGATAATATAACGGGGCAAGATAACCGATTGTTCATGAATTAAGTTATCATAGTCGGATTGATTTAATAGGGTTGTCCTGTTGATCAAAGGATTCATGGCAGTCAGATTGCCTCCACCCCGTTGATGTTGATCAATAAGTAAGGTTGTAGGATGACCAGATAAATTGACAGCAAATCCTCTTGTTCCTGTCCCAGAATGACAACAATCAAAGATAAAGGTTAAAGCGACTTGCTCAGGAACAGCAGCAATCATGTCATTCCATTCATCATCTCGAATATAGGTTTCTGGGTTAAAGAAATCCATATTATACAGACAAATAATTTCATCTGTTCCATCAATTTCATCTCCCTGTTGATCAGGAACATAGGAACCATGTCCTGAAAAATGAAAGACTAATTGATCACCTGCTTGTGCATCTTGGATTAGCCAATAATAGGCATCTATTACGGCTGCTTTTGTTACTTGATAGTCTGTTAACTGACGAATATTTTCGGGTAAGAATTGGAATGATTGAAGAAGGCGGGTGAGATTATTGACATCATTAATACATCCTCTCAATTGGGTTTGAGTTGTGTATTGATTGATCCCGCATAAAACAGCTTTATTGACCATCTTGAATACTTAGAGTAAGGATTATATAGATTCATTCGATCTTTTCTACTTTGACAGTAGGAAATTTTCCGCAAACTTGAGCAAAAAATTTACAATTGTTAATGTACCGATTGTCGGGTAGAGTGTAAATTGAAGTCTTAAAGAATTTATATAAAAAATGTAACTCTCAACTAAACATCGCCGTAGGTTGTTCAATCTTAGCTCAATGATGGGTACATTAAATATAATGTTGCCCTGAAGAACTTATGCAAAATCCCCTACCTCAACCGTGGATAACATGGCTTAATACTCGTTTCAAACGACAAACCACAGGTTCAGTTGTCTGTCCTAACTGTGGTCAATTAATCAGTGTTAAGGTTAACGTTTGTCCCCATTGTCAACAGGAAAACCCCAGTTTTTTCGGCTTTTCAGGCACACTCAAAAAATTAGAGCAACAAAATATCTTTTTTTCCATTGTGGCTTGGGGCTGTTTTTTGCTCTATCTACTCACCCTAGCTGCTGATATTAATGGGGTTACAACTGATTTAGATAGTCTGAATATTCTTTCTCCAAGTACCTTAAGCTTGATCATTTTTGGCGCAACTGGTTCAATTCCTCTCTTTGAATTAGGCCGCTGGTGGACAATTTTTACAGCAGGTTGGCTACATGGAGATATTTTCCATATTGGTTTTAATTTAGCTTGGTTATCCTTTTTAATTCCAACAGCCCATCGACTTTATGGCTTAGGAAGACTAACCATCATTTATCTTGTCGCTGGAGTGGTTGGCTCACTTTTAACGAGTATAACAGGACAATATTGGGGAGATATTCCATTATTAGGAGGAGCACACTTATCAGTAGGGGCATCTGGCGCATTATTTGGCTTATTTGGCGCATTAGTCGCCTATGGACAGGTCACAAAAAATAGTTCCTTACAACAACAATATGGGAGCTATGCTATTATTTGCCTAGTATTAGGGATGATGAGACCAGGTGTTGATAATTGGGGACATATCGGTGGCTTTATCGGTGGCTATGGGATGAGTTGGATATTGTTACAACAATCTGTTAAAGGGGAAAAAATACAGCATCTTTTAATTGCTTTAGTACTGTTAGCTATGACCTTTTTCAGCTTGATATTGTCTATTTTACATGGGTTATTTCTGGTTTTTATGACCAATTTATAGCAATTTACATAGATGAAGTGAATTGTTAATTTTATCTAAGAAGCGCTCAGAAAATCTAGCTATCTACCTAACACCAATTATTTCTCCCTTAGATAGGGTGCAAAAAGTAACAAGCAACACATATTTTTTTCTAATCTGTGCTACGCTATCGAAGGTTTGAACTCAAGCAATTTATTATGGTATCAAGCGCTCAGTTTTCCTACTTTGAAGGTAATTCTTTTTCTGATCTATTTGCCTCAGATATTGAGGATGGTTCTTATGGCTTTATTTTAAATTATCCTGCCACTGCTAGTTGGGCAATTTATCCCAATACTAAAAAATATTATATTCAAGATGGCAGTGATGAAGCCAATAAAACATCTTATGATCGCATTTGTCAAAAAGAACCTTGGAAGAATTTAGCTGTTTTAGGAGATAAACTAACGGGATTAGCGATTTGTTCTCCTCGTAACTTACTATTAGACTATTGGCGAGAAACCTTTGGTTCTACTTATCAAACCTTAGATGTGTTGCAGCGCTCTGTTTATTTAGATTATCTCAATCAAACCGATCAATTTGACAAGATTATCACTCTCTTTCCCTTTGATCATCTTAGCCCAGAAAAACATGCAGTGAATCCCGATACTCACTATGCTTTGTTAAGTAAAACTTGTCTGGCTGATATCGGTATTTTGACCCCTAGTTACCAAGTTTATGATTTAACTAAGGTAAAACTAGAAGATGTACAAATCCCAACACACTTTCCTTATTTAATCAAAACGACGCATGGTTTATCTGGGGAAGGAACATATATCATCAAAGAAAAAAGTGACTTAGATTATTGCTGGCGAGAATTAAAAAAATATCTAGAAATTAAGTTAATTAGGGAAATTATTGTATCTGATTTTGTCAAAGATACCATTCAAAATTATTGTGTCCAGTTTTATGTGAGTAAATCAGGAAAAATTACCCTCATTGGTGCAACCAGTCAGTTAGTAAATGAGTTTGGTCAATTTTTAGGTGGAATTATTCACTACAAAGAAACCGATATGAGTCGCTTTTTCTCCTAGATTAAAACTATTTGGAATTACGCCAATCAAAAAGGATATTTTGGTGTAATTGGCTCTGATATATTAGAAGATAAACAAGGTAAGCTTCATGTGATTGATATTAACTTCCGAGTCAATGGTTCAACTCCCCTTTGTCTGCAACGTCATACTTTACTGAAACAGGGTAAAGAAGTTGCTAAATATTCAGGGGACTACCAAATGCAAGGAACACTGGATAATGTCTTAGAAACCTTAGAAACTGAACTTAAAGAAAAAGATTTCATGATTTTATCCGCTCTCGAAAAAGTCAATTATGGTAAGATATATTGTGAAATCTATGGCATTGTGGCAGGAGAAACCATTGAAACAATGCAAGACACCGAACAACGGTTACAGCAAAAAGGATTACAATTAAATTAAATCCTTTACCGATCCCCCAATGTCAACCCTAACCCCAACCTTAACCTACCCCATCGCAGAAACCTTTCACTCCCTCCAAGGTGAGGGCGCTTGGACGGGAGTAAATGCTTTTTTTATCCGTTTGGGGGGGTGTGATGTGCATTGTCCTTGGTGTGACCAAAAAGAAACATGGAAACTGCAAGGCTACCCTCAACAGTCTAGTGAAGAATTAGGGAAAATTGCCCAAGCAAAGAATCCTGCGATTGTTATTATTACAGGGGGAGAACCCTTGATGCACAATCTGGAGGACTTGACTCAAACCCTCCATCAAAAAGGGTTAAAAGTCCATTTAGAAACCTCTGGCGCTTATCCTTTGACAGGAAGATTTGACTGGATTACTTTATCCCCCAAGCGCTATAAAATGCCCCATCCTGAGATTTATTCTTCTACCAATGAATTAAAAGTAATTATTGCTAACACAGATGATCTCTTATGGGCAGAAACAGAAGCGAAAAAGGTATCTCCACAAACCTTAATCTATCTTCAACCTGAATGGAATTCGCCCCATAGTGAACAAATGGTTTTTGACTATGTATTAAAGCATCCTCAATGGCGAGTTAGTCTGCAAACCCACAAATGGTTAGGGGTTAGATAAACTGATCATTTGTAGGATGGGTTAGACACAAAGATAACTTTTAGGAAAACTTTATAACTTTTGATTAGTACCGTAACCTATCGCAGAGTATTTGGATCAATCAAGATACTTTCTACCACAACACTAAAATAACTGATCAGTTGTTTTATGGCCAAATCAAAGCCTTATGAACCTGAGAAAATTTATTCTTTAAACTTCGGTAAGGATGATCATTAAGAACAATAATATAGTGATAGTAATTAGACGGAAATTGTAGTTCATCAACTAATAAGTCAATCAATCGTTCAGACGAATACTTTCCTTCAAATAAAGACTTATTCCGAATAATACCTAAGATACAAAAAGGTTCTTGGGGAAAATAAGTGACTACTTTTTCGACTAAATAGGCTTCCTTAATTTCAGTATAATCTGATAATTGTTCTTGAAATTTTTTTAACTGTGACTTATCAAAATGATGAGATATAAATTCATCAGTATCATTCAACTGACTTCTTTCTGCTTCTGCTTGTCGCAAAATAATGTGATAATTTTCAACTTTATCTTTATATTTATCTAATTCTTTTTCGTAACCTTTTTGGGAAAGAAAGCTCACAATCAAAGAAAGCCCTTTTTTCACATAATCCATACTATTGTCCATCGCTACTTCTATAAAGTCAATTCCTTTTAGCTCATTTTGCTTTAATAAAATTGTTCCGATCACAAAATTAGCAGCAGGATGATACCCTTGAACCGCTAACACTTCTTGTAAGTGGGGTAATGCAGCTTGTTCACCATCCAATTCTAACGTAAAGTAAGCACGCTTCCATAATTCTTGAGCATTCAGAGGCAAGATATTTGCTCTTTCTTGCAATAATTGAAGTTCTTGTTGAATATTAAAGAAATAAGCATACTGTTGTCGCCAAGAAGTTGAGACTGTCTCTTTCCACCTTTTACTCAGTTGCTCAGATAAATAGGGTAGCGCTTGATCTAGTAGAGATTCTGCGGCACTTGTGGTTAAATACTCGGTCTGACAGAGAGATTTTGCTTGATCAGGTGAGTAACCTAATGCACTCAGGCGATCGCTCAGACAAGGATGAGTATCAATATGATTTGTTTTTTGAGCAAGCGCTTTTTCTAAATATGTTAAGCGCTGATCTTCGGAAATTGGTTGCTGTAAAGCCTTTGACATTAAAGCATAAATATTATTAGGAGGATTAGGTTGAGTTTTTATCTGTTGGTTAATTTCTGGCCAAAAAACCTCTTCTAAAAATTGGGCTTTAATGTCTGTATCTGTGAGAGCATAAGCCATCGTCTCATTTCCGACTCCATCAGCCCCACAGCGATCTGCTTCATATTCATTTTTCCGTGCTAAAACAAAAGAATAGGCATTCAAATGTGGCCAATACCATCTGACAAAGCGATGAAATGGCGGAGATCCTGTAGCACTTTGAAAGTTATCATAAAGCTGCGTCCAGATTAATCGCTGTTGATAAATCCAATTTCCTAAAGAAGCATGATTTCCTGAATGATGTCCTAATTCATGACACAAGATTGCTTTAAATTCGGTAACTGATAGGGATTCTAGTAACGGTAGCCCTAACAATAAATAATACATCGGATAGCCAAAAATTCCCCACAGGGGAACTTGAGCGACTCCAGCATTAAAGTCTTTATTGAGCAACACACAGTGAAACTGAGGTGTGTCCAGTTGAGTTGTCAGATCATCCAGTAATTCAAATAATTTAGGTGCTGTTTCCCTATTTACTTCGATCCCTTGGGGATGGGGAAATTTTATCCATAGCGATCGCATAATTAATACAAGGAGAACCCCAGAAAAAAATATCAGTTTGATTAATCGGGAACTCACCCGATTTCCAAAAAACATAGCCCAAAATGCAAAGATAATAAGGGCTAAGAGAATAAAAATAACACCAAACAGGTATATATAGCCAACCAAAGCCAGTAATCTCACTCTTAAACGATAAGACTTCGGATGATGTTCGGCAAATTGTTCTAAGTTTTCAATTAGGTGATCAAATTCTGCCTGGGTAATTGCCATATTTCCACCCCTTTCTGTTGCCATAGTACTTTAATTATATCGGAATTCTGCCCGACATTTTTATTAAAATAAGGTTAAAGGGATTGTCATTTCAGTGACCAGTTACTACTTCCTGAAAGTCAGTAGATTGAAGATGGGTGAAGATTTTTCTTTTTATCCTTTTGAAAGAGGAGGCTTGAAACCATCAATTTCGGGCAACTAGACAGAGAAGCTATTTCTTTGCTATCCCTTATTCATAAATCTTAAGACATCCCAATTATCTCACTTCAACTTTGACCCTAACCTATAATCAAGAAGTGTGCATTGGTCTATTACTTCAGAACAAAGGAACTAAACTGTTATGTCAGACCTCAACCGTGGCATCATGAAATTCGACGGGGCCGATAAACCTAAAATCGTTGCCCTTTCTGCTATCATTGTCCTGGGTAGTATTGTTGGGCTATTGATTTGGGCTTTAAATTCAGCCTACGCCATCCAATAACCTCAGTTTCTTCATTCGTGTCAATCATTGGTGACAAAAGGATGCCCCCAGTATGTGTTGCCAATGGTTGAGTCTGATAGAAAAGGGTTTTCCTGACTTTATGGTGCTAAATTCAAGAGAGCCAGAAAGTCTTTATGTACACGGTAAGCTAAGACGCATTTAAACTGGGCAAAGCGCCAATCTCTCCTGCTCCCTGCCTTTTATGAGGAAGCCTACCATGGGACTTGAACCCACGACCTACGCATTACGAATGCGTTGCTCTACCAACTGAGCTAGGTAGGCAAAATCAGCAACCAATCATTATTGGTTTACTTCATATACTATGATAGCTTAAGATTGCTTATTGGGAAACCTTGATTACCTATTGAGTTGCCTAGTCTTGGCTGACTCAAAATTATCTTAATATTTTTCTTTAATCAAATGTCTAATTCTTCACCAAATCGTCCACCTTCTTCTAAACTGACACCTGAGCGATATGCTCGCCTTAAAGCTGAAGCAGAAGCTCCCTACCGAGGATTACGTCTTTTTATCTATCTGGGGTTAGGTGGCTCTGGGTTTATTGGCGCTGTTGTCTTTTTGGCTAAAATTGCATCAGGACAGATCAACAACTCTACTTTACCTAGTTTTGCCTTGCAAGTTGGCATTGTTGCCCTGATGATTTGGTTTTATCGACTAGAACAAAAAAACGCAAAGAAAGGGTAAATGTTAGTTGAGTTTGTTATCCTGGCCTTATTGATCGAATAAGGAGTAAGGCTAAACGATTGTCTTTTACCCAAATCAAGAAACAATCTAGGACAAGAAAATTATGTTTCTTCTAACTATATTTTGATCTTAATTTTAGTAGCTTCTTGGCTATATTGATATCAGAAGTCCAAAAAGTTAACCCTTTAATTGATTTTTTGTTTGGAGGACTACCTAATAGAGAAATTCCTAACCCTAAAATAACAGTTAAAGGAGCAGTAATCGCCGATCTCCAAATACCAGGAAAGGTTAACCAACCCATTTGTGAGCCAATAATCACCAAAATCACTGCCATAACTGCTCCATAAAATGCCCCATTTTTGTTAACTCTTGGTATCAAAACCCCCATCAGAAAGACACCTAATAAAGGACCCAAAAACATCGTCGTATAAGTTACTAAAAAAGGCAATAAATCCTTACCAGTTGCTGCTACATAAAAGGCTGCAAAAATGCCTATAATTCCCCAAACAACAATCAATAACTGGGCGATTCTTTCACATTGTAAAGGGCTGGGACTAGGACTTGCATAACGTTTATAAAAATCAACTGTCATGCAAGTCGCCAAAGAATGAAGGGCAGAATCAATGGATGACATGGCGGCTGCAAAAATAGCTGCCACTAACAAGCCTGATGCACCAACAGGGACTTGATTCACAATAAAATAGGATAAGATCCCATCCCCTTGTATCTCTTCTGGTAGCCCCCCCTGAAGGGAATAAAAGCCATATAACAATACCCCTAAGAGCAAGGTAGCAGCTACACCTACAAAGCCTGAAAACCAACCTAAAAAGATTGCTTTACGGGCTGAGGTTTCATCTTCACAGCAGACATAGCGCTGTACCGATTGCTGATTAGTCCCTGCCACAGCGAAAGAAAGAATACCGTAAGCTAAGAGGGCGGTAGGTAGGGAATAAATCGAACTAGGATCCCAATCTAGGTTAATCATGGTTAATTTTCCCCCTTCACCTGCAGCCGTCCACAGGGTTGTTAACCCCCCATCCACCGCAGAGCCTAATGTCCAAATTCCTGCCCCTAAACCGACAAAAATCATGACAAATTGCAGCACATCTGTCCAAACAACGGCAGTAATGCCCCCTGTTGCTGTATAAATCGTTGAGATAATCCCTACCAGTAAAATAGAAGCAGGAACAGACAATCCTGTGATCGTAGAAACCACAAGGGAAGCTGCATATAATAGTCCCCCCAACCGAGCAATGACAAAGAGTAGGAAACAAAGTGAGCCTAACGAGCGGGTTTTGGCATCAAATCGTTGTTCGAGATATTCATAAGCAGTTGTCAGATTTAATTTGATAAAAAAGGGTAAAAATAGTAAAATAACTAAGGCATAACCAATTAAATCACCGAATTGAAGCTGTAAATATAAAAAACCATTCTGATAACCTTGCCCTGGGCCACCCAGTAAGGAGGCCGCAGAGAAAGATGTGGCAATAATAGAGATTCCCAGCGCCCACCAAGGCAACGGACGTACCATAAAATCATCGGTATCCTTATCCTTCTTATCCTGGTTACGACTTGCGATCGCACCAATAGCAAGTACAACTAGAGCATAAATAGCGACAATGAGCCAATCAATAATGTGCATAAACTAAATGAAAAATGAAGAATTAAGAATTTTTAACTGTTTACTGAATCACGAGGTAATAATAAGTTAAATAGAATTCCCATTAAACTAGATAAACCAATCCCTTGTAAAGCAAAATCTCCTGCCTTAAAATTGAGTCCACCTACCCCCAAGACTAAAATAACCGCTATAACTGCCAAATTACGAGGATTCAGTAAATCATCCCCTTGAGTGAGTAAGCTTTGCATCCCTACCACTACAATTGTGCCAAAGAGAATGACTAAAATACCTCCCATGACAGGAACAGGAATTGTCTGGAGAAATCCACCTAATTTACCGCTAAAAGACAAAACAATGGCAAAAATGGAAGCCCATGTCATAATAGCAGGATTAAAAAGACGAGTCAGGGCAACAGCGCCCGTTACCTCAGAATAGGTGGTATTTGGTGGTCCTCCTAACATAGCAGCCATTGAAGTGGCCAACCCATCCCCTAATAGGGTACGATTTAAGCCTGGATTTTTGAGGAAATCTTGTTTCGTGACTGAACTAATGGCTAGAATATCCCCAATATGCTCAATCGCAGGTGCGATCGCCACAGGTAAAATAAACAAGATAGCTCGAAGATGAAATTTCGGTACAGTAAAGGAAGGAATCGCAAACCAAGGTGCAGTTAGTAAAGGGGAAAAGTCCACGATTCCCAAGGGTAGTGCTACTAAATAACCCACAATTACACCCATTAAAATGGGCAATAATCGCCAAATTCCTTGGGTCAAAATGGTAGTTAATATAGTAGTGACTAATGCCGATAACCCCACTCCCATCGCCATAAAAGTGGTGTAATTATCACTTGGTTTAGACATCATATCTACTGCAACAGGCGCTAGAGAAAGTCCAATCACCATAATGACGGGTCCTGTCACAATAGGTGGTAAAAACCGTTCAATAATGCTGACTCCCCACCGAGCAATCATTAAGCTTAAGATTAAGTAGAAAAGCCCTGCAGCCACCAAACCTGATAAGGTTTCCCCTAATCCATACTGTTCAATTCCAGAGGAAATAGGAGCAATAAAGGCAAAAGAAGAGGCTAAAAATACAGGAACTTTCCCCCTAGTCGTGATTTGAAAAATTAATGTTCCTAAACCCGCCGTTAAGAGGGCAACATTGGGATCAAGTCCCGCTAGAATAGGGACAAGGACTAATGCACCAAAGGCAACAAATAGGATCTGAAGTCCGAAAATCCAATCAGACAGACGAAACTGATAAGTGGTAGCTGTTATACTATTGTCAGCTTTAACCTCATCTTCCACTGAATAAGACATTGTGTAAGTTTAAGGTATTTTAAAGAGAACTTTAGGCATTTTAGTATAGTTTCTTCCTGAATGACCAACTTTTTTAGCGCTTACCATTGATCTAATGCTATTCTTCTGTGGCAAAAAGTGAACTATAATAGAGATTGACGATAAATAAGAACAACTATGCAAATTCATTCCTTGAGAATTAAAAATTATCGTACTTTTCAAGATATCCTCATCAAGGATATTCCTAGTTTTTGTGTATTTATTGGGGCAAATGGAACGGGGAAAAGTACTTTATTTGATGTGTTTGGATTTTTACGAGATGCTCTTCAAAATAATATTAGACAAGCTTTACAGAAAAGGGGTGGAAAATGTCAATAATTATCTATACCCTACCTGTAGGGGCGCAAGGCTTGCGCCCACCCATTCTAAAAGCACACTATGCGATCGCAAAATCGGTAAACTTGCGAGTTTCAGGATCATGAAAGGCTAAAACAATATCAGTTTTGGGGATACCTTCTCTTAATAGATCATTAGCAATTCCTTCTTCTGTCCAATCTTCTTCTATATA
>JBFRWQ010000288.1:0-5255 GCA_051439665.1 Microcystaceae cyanobacterium
GTATAAGAGACAGCCAGTTTTTAGCTGTTTGGCCTTCATTTGGTCAAGCTAAATCTAGTAATGAAAGAACTTACTCTAAGTCTCCTAAATCGATTTCAATTCGCCAAGATATTATTAATATTCCCGATAAAACTTGGCTTCAATTTAGAATTTTAGTAGTTGAGTGGGGCTTAAAAAAATATCCTAATTTATTTGATCAAGCTAGAAAAAAATTAGCCACACATTTTTGCGATGATCCTAATCTGGAACAATCAACAAAAAGCTGGCATCAATTAACTAATGGTGTTTGGCTCTCTAAAAATTATTCGGCTAAAGATCATTATCGCTTTTGTGTTCGCTATCTTTCTGCAATTGGCGTTTCTGAATCTGAATGGAGTTATACTGAAAATCAATAGCCATTAAAACTGATCAAATCTTTTATACTCTTGTTCAATTTTTTCTCAAAATTCTCTCTCACAAAATAGACAATCATCTTTATTATTCTCAATCACCATATTAATTATGACAGCCACTATCCTTTCTCGTTATATCACTCGCAACCCTGATATTTTATCAGGTGAACCCATTATCATAGGGACAAGAACCCCCGTTAGAGCAATTGTTGAAAATTGGCACTTAGGTATTCGTCCCGAAGAAATTCCTCTCCATTTACCCCATTTAAACTTAGCACAAGTTTTTGATGCCCTTAGCTTTTATCTAGACAATCAAGCAGAAATTAACGAATACATTGAACAAAATCATATTCCCGATGAATTAGTCCATCCAATCATCAAAACAAAATTAAATCAATATTGTTAATGTCCCTATCTCCTTCTCTTTCATCATTCTAAATGAAAACCGATAAAATCTTTTACACTCTCTTCCAAGTCTTTCCAGAACTCCTCTTTCAACTAATAGGAGAATCCCCAGAACTTGCTGACAACTATGAATTTAAGTCCGTCGAAATCAAAGAATTAGCCTTTCGTCTTGATGGAGTCTTTTTACCCCGTGACAACTCTCCTGATAGCCCCATTTACTTTGTAGAAGTTCAATTTCAAAAAGATGAAGACTTTTATTGGCGATTAATGACAGAAATTTTCTTGTATCTCTACCAATATAAACCTTCTCATCCTTGGTATGCCATTGTCCTCTGGGGAAATGATAAAATTGATCAGGAATTACCTCTCCCTTATCAAGATATACTGGTCAAAGAACGACTGCAAAGGATATACTTAGATCAACTCAAGATCGATCCTCCCAAACCATTAGGAATATCAATCATTGAGTTTATCACTGCTTCTCCCTTAGAAGCGACTCAACAAGTCCCTTTATTAATTGACCAAGCAAGACAGGATAGTTCAGATCCCGTTTCTCAAGAAAAAGTGATCGAACTGATCGAAAAAATTGTTGTTTACAAATTCCCTTCCCTCTCTCGTAAGGAGATTGAATCTATGTTTAATTTAGTTGATTGGAAAGAAACCCAATTTTATAAAGATGTTTTCCAAGAAGGAGAACTTAAAGGTGAGATTAAAGGAGAACTCAAAGGAGAACTCAAAGGAGAACTCAAAGGTGAGATCAAAGGTAAACTAGCAACCGTACCCTTATTGTTAAAACTAGGACTAACCCCTGAACAAATTGCTGAAGAACTAAAATTAGAATTAGCAATCATTAATCAGTATATCGCCAGTCAAGAAAATTAATCTGCGCTTCCAACACGATGGTGGTAAGTGTATCAAAAAAGGCAATTAGCCTGTGATGGATTACCGCACAAATTATCCATTTATCACGTTTTACTATAAGTTATCTGCGTGCCTAACTCATTCTACAAATGATAAGTTTTGCTTGTTGTTTACAAATTCTCTTCCCTTTTCCGTAAGGAGATTGAATCTATGTTTAATTTAGTTGATTGGCAAGAAACCCAATTTTATAAAGATGTTTTCCAAGAAGGAGAACTCAAAGGAGAACTCAAAGGTGAGATCAAAGGTAAACTGGCAACCTTACCCTTATTATTAAAACTAGGATTAACCCCTGAACAAATTGCTGAAGAACTAAACTTAGAATTAGCAATCATTAATCAGTATATCGCCAGTCAAGAAAATTAATCGGTGTGAAATTAGATCAAACCCCCTTACAATCCCTAGAAAACGGAAACTGGTTTAAACTCATCTGTGGCGCAAGTTTCCAAGACTTACCTGCTATTCGCACCCTAGCCCTTGTTTATACCTTAGCAGGCGCTGACTGTATTGATGTGGCAGCCGATCCCGCCGTCATTACTGCAACCAAAGAAGGGATTAAAAACGCTGAAAAACTTGCCCCTATTGCTATTGATCACGGATACTTCCCCCAAACCCATCCATTCTTAATGATGAGTCTCAATGATGGAGAAGATCCCCATTTTCGTAAAGCAGACTTTAATCCAACTCAATGTCCCTCTGACTGTCACCGTCCTTGTCAAACCGTTTGTCCCGCACAAGCGATCGCATTTACCCCCACCCACCAGGGAATCATTGATCAGCGCTGTTATGGGTGTGGCCGCTGTCTTCCCGTCTGTCCCAGTCAATTGATTTTTACTCGTTCCTACGTCTCTACTCCTAGTGCAATTCTTCCTTTAATCGAAAATCAAGGAATTGATGCTCTTGAAATCCATACTCATGTAGGAAATGAAGCTAATTTTACCCATCTTTGGTCTTATCTTGCCCCTTATATCCACAATCTTAAACTCCTAGCCATCAGTTGCCCCGATCATCCCCAACTGATTCCCTATCTGAGAACCTTGGCTGAGATCATTAACCCCTTACCCTGTCCTCTAGTATGGCAAACCGATGGCCGTCCCATGAGTGGAGATATCGGCAAAGGAACAACCCATGCAACCATCAAATTAGGGGAAAAGGTACTCAAGGCCAATTTAGGTGGATATGTCCAACTAGCAGGTGGCACAAATCATCACACCATTCCTAAGTTAAGAACGTTAGAATTATTAAAAGGAAATAAAAGCGTTTCTCAAGCCTGTATATCAGGCGTAGCTTATGGCAGTTATGCCCGTTCCCTTCTCTCTTCTTTTTGGGAAGACCAAGGAATGGCAATAAATGACATAGATTCCTTAGAATCTCACCCTAATCTACTGTGGCAAGCCGTTCATCTAGCATCTTCTTTGATTTATCCCCTTAAATTCCCAGTTGATCCCCAATGATTTCTTAGCTGAATTCTTTAGAGTGAGAGCGCTAATAATCCTTTACAATCTTCTCAAATAACAGCGACTTTTTAACCTTCTAAATGTTAAATAAAACACATTCGCCCTCTATTTCTCCAACAACAGACGACTTAGATCAATTACTGGAAATTTTACCTACCCCCATTCACCAAACCCTAGCAACCCATCCCCAACGAGATCAATTAATTGAAGTAGTGATGGACTTAGGAAGATTAGCAGAAGCTCGATTTCCCAACCAGGCGCTTGATCTAGGGGAAGAACCAATTACCCATGAAGATTTAAGCCACTGTATCAGGGGTTTAGGGGAATTTAGTGGAGATAATCGTGCTGGAATTGAACGGACATTACACCGTATTAGTGCGATGCGTAACCGTACAGGTCAAATTATTGGTTTAACCTGTCGCATTGGTCGGGCTGTGTTTGGTACAATCACCATGATTCGGGACTTGGTGGAAACGGGTCAATCTATCTTGTTATTAGGTCGTCCAGGGGTGGGCAAAACTACGGCTTTACGGGAAATTGCCAGAGTTTTAGCAGATGATTTACAAAAAAGAGTCGTTATTATAGATACATCCAATGAAATCGCTGGCGATGGAGATATTCCTCACCCTGCCATTGGCCGTGCCAGACGGATGCAAGTCGCCCGTCCTGAATTGCAACATCAGGTGATGATTGAAGCAGTAGAAAACCACATGCCAGAAGTGATTGTTATTGATGAAATCGGTACAGAATTAGAGGCGTTAGCAGCCAGAACGATCGCAGAACGGGGGGTTCAATTAGTGGGAACGGCACACGGAAATCAAATCGCCAATTTAATTAAAAATCCCACCTTATCTGATTTAGTCGGCGGAATTCAAGCTGTTACTTTAGGAGACGATGAAGCAAGACGACGGGGTTCACAAAAAACGGTATTAGAACGGAAAGCCCCTCCTACCTTTGAAATTGCCATTGAAATGTTGGAACGTCAACGGTGGGTGGTGCATCAAGATGTGGCGAAAACAGTGGATATTCACCTGCGAGGAAGTGAACCAACCTTAGAGGTACGCACGGTTAATGAAGCAGGAGAGGTGAAAATAACAGAGGAAATGCCCCAAAGAGAGCTTCCTGAGTTAATCCCTGTCAATAATTCCCTCTCCTCGTCTCGTCCGACGGGATTACGGGCTTCAGGGCGCATGACTCCCCTCCCTCCCTTTAATAAGGGAAAAAGCAAAGGGAAACACCAGGAATTTGAACAAATGCTGGAAACCTCTTGGTATCAGTCCGATTCAAGTTCAGAAAAAGTACGAACTCCTGGACCAAATGGGGAAGATTATCCCGTTTATGTTTATCCTTATGGGATCGGGCGATCGCAGATTGAACAAGTTATTGAAGTGTTACAGTTGCCTATTGTCTTGACAAAAGACTTAAATAGTGCTGATGCGGTAGTTGCGTTGCGATCGCACGTTAAAAACCATTCTAAGTTACGTCAGATTGCTAAATCTCGTCAAATTCCCCTATATGGCGTAAAGTCTAATACGATTCCTCAGATCACCCGTTCATTACGGCGAGTCTTAGGCATAGATGAGCCCCAATTACCCACTAATGATGAGTTACGATTATTTGTGCAGAAAGGAGATGATGACGAGTTAGAAGCGCTTGAAGAAGCCCGTCTAGCAGTGGAACAGATTGTGATTCCCAAAGGCCAACCCGTGGAATTATTGCCCCGTTCGGCGAAAATTCGCAAGATGCAGCATGAATTAGTAGAACATTACCGTTTACAGTCGGATAGCTTTGGAGAAGAACCTAATCGCCGTTTACGCATTTATCCTGCTTAGGCAATTTCTGAGAGAGATGTAACGTGGTTGTTGGGCTTTAGCCCATCGGCCAGCACTTCTCAGTTATCTAAATCTTTGCCTTAATTGGCTCAATTTTGGCAGGATTAGCCTTTAATTTCTAGGATAAACTCTTTTAATTGTCCTAACCTTATTTTGTACTGCTATATCTTGGGGTAGATAAAATTCTTGTAACAGTATTTAGACGTTGAACCTCAACTCCCTTAAAGCGATCGCTGTTTATTCTGTAGGGG
>JBFRWQ010000289.1:0-4248 GCA_051439665.1 Microcystaceae cyanobacterium
GGGACACCAGCAGGTTTAGCCGGATAGTTAACACCTGTGGCATTAAAGGCAGGGGTAGCAGGATTGCCCCGAAAAGAGACAGGATAGGATTGGGAGATATTTCCTTGGCGACGGGCAAGTTCGGTGGGATTGGTGAGCGCTCCTCCTAATCCTTGAGTACGAGAGGAGATGTTGATGGGTGATTGACTTTCTTGTTGATTTAAGGCTGATTCTTTAACTGGGCTGTCGGCGACTTCAATTGCCCTATCCTTTTGAGTTCGCAATTCTTCAGGTAAATACCACGCCTCTGTTTGCCGTCCTCGTTTAGCGTCCAAATCAGCTTGCTTGTTGTAAACATAAACTTGGGTTCTCGCTCTGGTGAGAGCCGTATAAATTAACTGATTGCGAAATTTTTCATCTTGCTTACTACCAGCGATATTGATATTATCTTCATCCAAAGCGACACGAGTAAAGGTAGAGCCTTGACTTTTATGAATGGTCATGGCATAGCCATAATCAATTGAGGCATAAGCTTCTCTGGCTTGATAAAATGACTTCCAATCAGCTTTATTCCTCGTTTTTAGTGCTGTTTGTTTTAATCCTTTTAAGTATCGTTGGAAATCCCCCTTAGATTCTTGGGCAACCACTTCAATCACCTGAGCCGTGGCTGATCGCTCATTAGAGTCTAATGGCTCAATTTCTAACGCCCACATAAGAAGCTGCTTATCTGAGTCGTAGTATTTATCAGCACGAAGAATAGTAGATTCTTCCGAAGTATTAAGGGCATTCTTACGAGAATCAGAAGCATTTTGACAAGGATTAAGAGCAACAATTAACTCCCCCGACCCAAATTCGGGTGCATCCTCTCCGTAGCGAATGGAGCGAATTTTTTGATTCCATTCTCTGACTTTGGCATTGGTAAAGGCTAAAACCCGAAAAGAATCAGGGTCTTCAGCCCACTGAGAGGAAGAAAATTCCTCTAATACAGTTTTCTCAAAGGAACGGCTATTAAGAGCTTTAATCGCCCCATCTGGGGAAGAAGCAATGGGGGGAAGTTCTTCTTGTGGATTAGCCATTTCTTCGGTGTTAGTAGCCAAAGACAAGCAACCAATAGCACCACCATAACGAACAAATTCTCTTAACTGCCCTCTATTCGTTAATTCCTCATCGGCAAAAATAGGTGCAATCTCTTCTCCTACTGGGGGTAGCTGTGCTGGATCTCCCATCATAACGACTTTGGTATAGGGAGACATTGCCTCTTGAATATATTGATAAAGTTGGGAATTGACCATTGATACCTCATCAATTACCACGATATCCTCAGTAAATCGGGGAATTCCGTCTTTACTGGGAACATAAATCTGTTCCCCTGTTACATCATCGATGGTTTGTTGTAGTCCTAAGCGAGAATGTAAAGTAATACATTCTACAGAAAGTCCTTCTTCTTGGGACATTCTTTTGAGAACACTGGTGGCTTTATTGGTTGGGGCAGTAAAGGTGACTGAGGGAGAACGGTTTTGAGAAGTGGCTTGGAGAAACTGCTGAATTAAATAGGTTTTTCCCGTGCCAGCGTATCCTGTGAGTAAGAAGAAATTATCTTTGAGATTTCTTTGACTCTGAGATGTTTGTCGCCAATTGAGTAATCTATCTAGGGCGAATTGTTGATCTTGGGTCAGTTGAGATGTAAATTGAGCCGTGGGAGAAGAATCTTCAGGCTGATTTGATGAGCTTTCTACGTCCATGCGGGTCTCATTACTGATAACTGATGACTGAGTATGGGCAGGTGTCCTGATGTTATTGTTTAAAAGCGATAAGTCATCGGCTAAACCTGCCTCTACAATTGATGATTCTTCAATGTCAACTATTTCAGTCGCTTCAATCTCATCTAATTTTGCCCAGTAACTTCCGTCTTTACTGCTATCTAAGACGGAACCATAGTGAGAAATTAACTTCGCTTCAATTTCTTGAGATAAGTTTTTTTGAGGGATGGTTAAGACTCGATAACCCATATTATATTCACGTCCAGCTGTGTCAAAAGTGCTAAGTTCCTTGTATTTAATCTTATTCGCTTCTAAGTATTCAGTTAACTGCTTAAATTGGCGAAAATCAACGGCAATTCGATAAACAGAGGATGGGTTCTTGCCTTCAGCCACACTAATAACGGATGATTGAGCGCTGATAACGGATGATTGATCACTAATAACGGATGATTGAGCGCTGATTAAAGAGGGACGCATCACTGGGCGATTCTCTTTTTCAATAATCCCTTTGTTCATGATGAAGCGCTCAGGAAAATCAATAGAATTAGGAATAACATGAACTGTTGCCACAGGAAATCCTGAATCCCGTTCTACAGTCACTTGAATCGGTTCTAAGGTTTGAACCAACCATTGTTTACCCTTAGAAAAATAACCTTTCTCTATCAATTTGTCTCGACTGCGATGTTGTCCTGTATTGGTTACAGTACCTAATAATCGCCCGTTAAGTTTAATGGCAGGTTCAGGATTTTTACGAGTGACAACCGTAGCAAACTCAATTTCTCCTGACACTTCTACAAGGGGATCATCAGCGTAATCAAATTTCCCTACCTGATTAACATAAAAGGTATCCCCATCAGGTAAGGTAATAAGCGCTTTAGCCCCTAGTGGCGGTTGGGTAATAGTTGCCTGTGCATAAGTATCAATGGGAAGCTGTGGGGAATCTTCAGTCAGATAGCCCATTGGTTGACCATTAACCAGCAAAGTTGCCCGATTAAAAGCAGGATGATAGGGATTATCCTCAAGGGCAATATAAACAGGGACAATTTCTCCTTCTGGTACCATACCCACCTGATTTTGAGGGGTATGGACTCCTCCTACAGCCAATTCCGTGAACCGAACTTGTTCAAACTGAGAGGAAATTTCCGAGAAATATAAACTAAACGCTGCGGTGGCCTTACTATAACGATGTTCCGCTTCATTCTTCTTAGTATGGCTGATGTCCCAGGCAGCAGCAGCCAATTTCATCCGTTCCTCTTCAGGTAAGCTTTCTAGGCTCGCCTGTACCTCCCGTTTGTAGGTACTTAATTGGGCAAAGGCCGCATCGACTGCTCCTTCGGTGATACCAGGGCGAGTAATGACAGTAAATTCAAGATTTTCCCGTTTGCCCAATTGACAGGGGAAATACCAATCTCCTTGAGATAATTTACTCAGTTCTCGTCGGATATAAAACTCTCCTGACCCCACAGAAGAGAGTTCTCCAAAGGGTCGATATTTACCTTCTTGGGGCTCTGAGGTAGCTACCTTAATTTTGCCTGTTTTTCCATCTTCAAAGAAAGCAAGCTGAAGCTTTTGCCCATCTAAAGCTCTATAATCGTCTAATAAGGAGTGTTTTCCTTCATAACTAATTAAATTGTTAATTGACAAGGGGGGACGACCTTGAAGTTTGATGCCATCGAGAGGATAACCATTGTTACTTTGTTGAGCTTTCTCCCATAAAAACTGATAAAAAGCATTATTTTCGCTAATTTCCCCTAATTTAATCACACTACCCTTAGCAAAGCCATAAACCACCAGATTTTGTTCCTCTACCTGTACCTTCAAATCATGGGTTTCCCCTAATAGGGTAAACGCCTCATCTGTTGGTTGCGAGGGGGTTAACTTTCTTCCTTTGGGATTAACCAAAATCAATTCTCCCTCAATCTTTAAGCTCGGTCCTGGAGCTTCATCGAGTTGTGCCTTTAGGCGTTGAGCATAAGCTAAACGACGATTATATTCTTTAATAGCCGTTCTTGCTTGATATTCGTGAGATTCTTCCCCAAAGTCTTTTTCTTGGCTATATTCGACCTCAGCAAACCCTGATTTGAACTGGTGGGTGGGACGGGCTTCAAGGGAATATTGTTGATAGGCTTGATTAACTCGTTCAGCGATCTGGTCAAGGGCAGATTGGGACGTAATGTTAAAGACTTTGCCCTCAAAGTACATTTCCTTGTCTTTATATTGAGATACCCATCCAATTTCTCTAATATTTGCTAATTTCTTGGATAAGTTCATAATCTCCTCACTGGGACGTTCAGCAGATTTCATCGAATCCACCCCAATTTGAAGTTGCTTAGACATTACCTCTACTTGATGATGAGCGAGGGATGCGATCGCAGCCAGTCGAGTCTCTGTATCAAGAGAAGTATCAGTAATGGTTTCAATATCTTGGGTAATGAGGCGAATCGATTCAGAATCCCCAATTACACTCAATTGTTCTTGTCCCCAATTAGAAACGCCCTTGGTATAGACC
>JBFRWQ010000290.1:0-3915 GCA_051439665.1 Microcystaceae cyanobacterium
ATGTTTCTATCGGTGTTGTGGTAACAGCAGCCGTGGCAATTTTAGTTAGTGTGGTTTTAGGAATGCAGTAAGCCAGTTAACAGTTAACAGTCATTCTACCCATCTCTATTTTTCTCCGAATCAATTCATAATTCATAATTTATAAAGATCATGACTGAAAGAGAATTTGATACGATTAGCTCTCAACTCGAACGTCTTAACCAACAAATTCAACTGCTTAATGGTAATTTTGAACTACTTGACGAGAAACTAGAATTGTATCGTCAAACAGGAGAAGCTCAAAATCAATCAATGCAAGCTCAACTTCAGTCGATGCGGGCTGAGGTAGAAGACTTCCAGGAAGATAATAAGCAACAAGCTGAGTCAAACCGCCAACAACTAGCTGCAATGGTGGCTGCAATGGAAGCTAAGGTAGAAGCCTTCCAGGAAGCTAATAAGCAACAGGCCGAATCAAACCGACAACAACTGGCTGCGTTTCAGGAAGCTAATAAACAACAGTTAAATGTTTCTATCGGTGTTGTAGTCACAGCAGCCGTGGCAATTCTTGTTAGTGTGGTTTTAGGAATGCAGTAAGCCAGTTAACAGTCATTCTACCCATCTCTGCCTTTCTCCGAATCAATTCATAATTCATAATTTATAAAATGACTGAAAGAGAATTTGATACGATTAGCTCTCAACTCGAACGTCTTAACCAGCAAATTCAACTCCTCAATGAGAAACTCGAATTGTATCGTCAAACGGGAGAAGCTCAACTTCAGTCGATGCGGGCTGAGGTAGAAGCCTTCCAAGAAGCCAATAAGCAACAGGCTGAGTCAAACCGACAACAACTAGCTGCAATGGAAGCTAAGGTAGAAGCCTTCCAGGAAGCGAATAAGCAACAGGCTGAGTCAAACCGACAACAACTAGCTGCCTTTCAGGAAGCTAATAAACAACAGTTAAATGTTTCTATCGGTGTTGTGGTAACAGCAGCAGTGGCAATTCTTGTTAGTGTGGTTTTAGGAATGCAGTAAGCCAGTTAACAGTCATTCTACCTATCTCTGCTTTTCTCCGAACCTATTCATAATTTATAATTCATAATTTAAAAATGGAACAAAAACTAGATCGCTTATTTTCCCCCGAAGAAATTGCTACCACCGTCGAACGCATTGCCCAAGAAATAGATAGAGATTACCAAGAGCGCTCTCCTATTGTCATTGGCATTCTTAAAGGATCTGTAATTTTTCTCAGTGATTTAGTCAGAAAAATGCAAACACCCATCGCTAGTATTGAATTTATTCGTCTTTCTAGCTATGAATCTTCTACAGTTAGTTCAGGACAAGCCAAGATGTTGATGGGACTCAGTGAAGCAGTGGTAAAAGATCAAGATATTATTTTGGTAGAAGATATTGTAGATACAGGAATTAGTACAAAGACTGCCCTAAAGTATCTACAGCAATGGCAACCTTCATCCCTAAAATTATGTAGCTTATTAAGTAAACCAGAACGGCGAAAAGTGGCTGTAACCATTGATTATTTAGGACTCACCATTCCTGATCACTTTATTGTGGGTTATGGACTCGATTTAGACCAGAAATATCGTCAACTACCTGCTATTTACAAATTATCTTATGAATGAAAGAAAATGGTTTAGCAAAACTGATGATTTGTAGTGAACTGACACAGCTAATTGAAGGCATCAGGGAGAATGGGCTTCGCCCATTAAATCATATAATTAACTCACAATTTATAGCTAAACGCAGCAATGTTGAATTAAGTAGGTATAGATAGATGGAAAGGGGGAAAATAGGGAAGAGAGAGGGAAGAAAGGAAATGAGGTATTTATTCTCCCCACACTCCGAACAGTATTGATGTCCCTACAATTTAAGTCATTACAGAGAAAGCCCTAGATTGAGTCCAAAAATACCATGAGCAATTAATAAAAGCATGGCTGCTGCTCCTAAATAGGCGTGAATACTCCGAAATAATTCCTTTTGATCCCCACCAAATCCAACAGAAGAAATCAAACCATTTACCCCTAAGACTAAGATAGCAATCGATCCTGTCCAAAAATGAGTACTTTCTAAAACAGGATGATTTTGGATCACTAGGGAAAGAATACCGCCCGTATAGCCGAGAACAATAAATAAGAACATCCAAGGGGCAATTTGACGGTGAGAAGCCCGTTTTTCCATCGCAACTTCCCCATCCTTGGTTAAGCGACTTGTCCATCCTGTATAAACGACCGCACTCCCCATAAGTAATACAACTGTCCCCATCATAACAGGGTGTCCCCATCGTGTGATTAGTTCAGGCATTTCTAGAGAGCGAAACAAAGCGGCGATCGGCTCTAGCCATTGACTAAGTGTGTCTCCCATCGTGTGTGTTCTCCTTGAATTGTTACATTTCTTAAGAAAAATTTTAGCATTCTTAAGAACCGACGGGCAAACCTCTCAAGTTCGTCAAACTTGCCTTAAAATATTACTGTGATTAGAATTAAGTGATGTTGATTTGATCAACTGCCATTATGCGCCTGATAGCCGTGGAAAAAGATCCATTGTTTGAAGGTGTGAGGATTGTTATCGTGTGGAGTTTTTTCCATGAAAAATTTATTATTATTTGCCGAGCGCCCTTCTCTTAAGCGCTTATCCCCCTATTTGCTCTGTTTGGGCTTTCTGTGGCTCACCGACCATCCCATCAAAACGAGCGCTCAAACCTTACCTCCCCCACCAACGATTAAAGTTCCCAGTCGGCCACCCACTGCAGCCCCCCCTCCTCCTACTTCTACCCATGAGACGACTCCCCAACCAGTAGAAGTTCCCGTCTCAACCCCAACTTCTTCTTCCCAACCAGCGCCTGTCCGAGAATTTACCTTTCAAGCGCCGTCAGGAAGTCAACCTAGCAGTCAACCAGTTTCTGTACCTGCTTCTCCCAACAATCAGCCCTCGATTCGTCCTTCTACCCCGACAGACGCTAATTTTTATCGGGTAGAAGTCTCTGCTTCTGATGAAGATATTTTAGAAAAGGTTAAAGCGATCGAACCCTTTGCGTTTTGGCAACGAGAACAGCAGATTGTCTATGCAGGCCGTTTTCATCAGAAAGATCAAGCACAACAGAGGGTTCAAGAGTTAACTCAACAAGGACTATCTGCACAAATTGTTCCCGTGGTTCAATAATGCTATGGGGAAGTGGAAAGAGTGAGCATTGCTATTTAAGAGGAAAGCTCACCTGATTCTGTAGTGATAAGCAAAACTTATAATTAATCCAAGGGACTTTAATCAAGCGCTGATGGACTTAGGGGCAACCATTTGTGTTAAAAGTAAGCCAAAATGTTTACTATGTCCCTGGCAAAAATTTTGTTTAGCCTATCATTTACCTATGAGTGAAACCAAACAACCTCTTCCCCATAAAAAAATTGGCGTTGCTGTCATCCTCAATGACAATAATGATATTCTAATTGATCGCCGTCCTGCCCAAGGACTTTTAGGTGGTTTATGGGAATTCCCAGGCGGTAAAATCGAAGAAAATGAAACCATTGTTGATTGTATTAAACGGGAAATTAAAGAAGAATTAGATATCGAAATTGAAGTAGGGGAGCATTTAATGACCCTTGATCATGTCTATACTCAATTTAAAGTTACCTTAAACGTTCATATCTGTCAATATCTATCAGGTGAACCTAAACCTATTGAATGTGATGAAATTCGTTGGGTTAAATTACAAGCGCTCGATCAATACCCTTTTCCGGAAGCTAACACCCAGATTATAGAACAGTTGAAAGCATACTTTCACAACCCTACTGCTAAATCCGACGGCTCTCCTGACTTTATGGTGATAAGCAAAACTTATACATCGTAGGATGGGTTAGGCACAGCGATAACTTAGAGGAAAAGTTGATAATTTTTGATTTGTGCCGTAACCCATCACAGGCTAATTGTA
>JBFRWQ010000291.1:0-3105 GCA_051439665.1 Microcystaceae cyanobacterium
ATTCAAGTGGTAGCCCGTTTAGGACGAACAGTGGGCGCTGCGGGCTTAGTGGGTGGCCAGGTTTTAGACTTAGAATCAGAAGGAAAAACCGATGTGACTGCCGAAACCCTCACTTTTATCCATACCCATAAAACAGGCGCTTTGTTGGAAAGTTCAGTGGTATCTGGTGCGATTCTTGCAGGGGCAAAAGAA
The DNA here is from genome assembly GCA_051439665.1 of Microcystaceae cyanobacterium. Lineage (GTDB taxonomy): Bacteria > Cyanobacteriota > Cyanobacteriia > Cyanobacteriales > Microcystaceae > JBGTGT01. Next base: position 193 of record JBFRWQ010000291.1, read on the forward strand.
AGTGATATCGAGCGCTTGTCTAAATATGCCAAAAATATCGGCTTGGCCTTCCAGATTATTGATGATATTTTAGATATTACTGCTACCCAAGAAGAATTAGGCAAAAGTATTGGCAAGGATCAAGCGGCTCAAAAAGCCACCTATCCTAGTTTGTGGGGCATTGAAGCCTCCCGTCAACAGGCACAAACATTAATTGATGAAGCAATTGAGCAACTAACGATATATGATAAGAAAGCTGACCCCTTACGGGCGATCGCTCAATTTATTGTTAACCGTACCCACTAAGTTAGGGACATAAATGAAATAATATGCAAGATTTTCGGACTGTTTTACAAAATAATGTCCTGCTCGTTTCCTTATTCGCCTGTTTTACTGCCCAGGGCATTAAAGTCTTAGTGGAACTGATTCGTCATGGTAAGGTAAATCTACGCTATATGGTTTCAACAGGCGGAATGCCAAGCGCTCATTCAGCCCTAGTGGGCGCTTTGGCCACTGGTGTCGGTTTAACGAAAGGATGGTCATCTTCTGAATTTGCGATCGCTTGTCTGTTTGCGGTAATTGTGATGTATGATGCCGCAGGAGTCAGACAGGCAGCAGGAAAACAAGCCCAAATTCTTAATCAGATGATTGAGGAATTATTTCATGATGATCATCAAGTCAGTCAAGAAAAATTAAAGGAATTACTGGGACACACACCCTTTCAGGTATTAGTGGGTTTATCTTTGGGAATTACTATTTCGATCTTGATTTTTTCTGTATATTTAATTTAGTTTAAGTAATGACAGGCAAGATGCCTGTGCTACGGCAAGGGGAGATGCAACCCTGTGTCTATAGGAGTTTATATTATTAAAAATCACCGACATTTTTTTGTAACTGTTTTGTTATTTGCTTCACAGATGCTCTGGGGGAAAAACGAGGCAAGGACTTCTCCCCGTTGTCAGTGATCAAACAAAGAACAGGGATTTCATACTGATAAGCATTAAACCAATCTTTATTGGTTGTAATATCCCGAATCTCCAAAGCAAAGGAGATTTCTGTGACAAGGTTTAACTTTTCCATTAAGCCTTCACAAAGATGACAACCTGGTTTACTGTACAAAACGAGTTTCATTGTCCTCTACACCTACAAGCTTAATATTTTGACGTGATTTTAACTGATGCTAACTTCAGCTTGACTGAAAAAACAGCCCCAATCGAGCCAAATTTCGGCAATCAATTCTAATTCTTCTAAAGTTAGCACACTGGCTGCTTTAGCTGCTCTTTGGGGAGAGACACCCGCTTTAATTAATTGTTCTTGGTAGGATTGTTTTAGTTGATCGTATTGAATCATGGTTACACCCCTTCCTTGATCTTAATCAGTGACAATAAACGATCCTTTGCGATCGCTTGTGATTTACATAACACTAGGATACCCAGTTTTTCTAAGAGCCTATCCCAATTGTTAGATTTTCTCTAGAATTAATCCCTAACTTTCAGCAATTGGTTCTGAAGGGAACTGAATTTGGTATCATTGTTAAGTTATGTCTCCTCAACCTGGCAAGATGACGACCCAAGTAACTCCTTTCAAATTTAGCGTCACAAAATGGCGCAGTCTCTGGTGGCTAATTTCTGGCACTTTAGTGGCAATAGGCATCATAGCTATGATTATCTCCTATAACACCATTAATGCGCCCTTACGTCCTGGTTTGGACTTTGTGGGGGGAACTCGTCTTCAGTTGCAACTTGAATGTGCTGTACAAGGAACGTGTGAACAATCCCTAGATACAGGAGAAGTCCGTCAAATTTTGAGTGAACAAGGTTTGGAAAATAGTACAGTTCAAGTATTAGAAGAGAGTATTTTAGCGATTCGCACCAAAGACCTGAATGTAGATGAAAGAACGGCTTTACAGCGCTTATTAAACGAGAGAATTGGCAAATTTGACCCCGAAACTATTCAAATTGATACAGTAGGTCCCACCGTAGGAAAAGCCCTGTTTACCTCTGGTTTATTGGCGCTATTAGTTTCCTTTTTTGGCATCATTGTCTATCTCAGTGTGCGTTTTAAGCTGGATTACGCCCTATTTGCCATTGTTGCTCTTTTTCATGATGTGTTAATTACAGCAGGGGTGTTTGCTATTTTGGGGCTATTGTTGAAAATCGAGGTTGATAGTCTATTTTTGGTGTCTTTATTGACTATTATTGGTTTTTCTGTTAACGACACCGTGGTAATTTATGATCGGATTCGGGAAAATTTTAATCAAAATCCCGATTTATCCACCAATGAAATCGTTGACATCTCGGTTAATCAAACCTTAACCCGTTCCATTAATACTTCATTAACCACAATTCTACCCCTTGTCGGTATTTTCCTCTTTGGTGGGGAAACTTTAAAGTATTTCGCCTTAGCTTTAATGATTGGCTTTGCTGCGGGCGCTTACTCTAGCATTTTTATCGCTAGTTCCCTGCTTGCATGGTGGCGCAATCTTAAGGAGTAGTGGTTTGTTCAATTGAAAGTGACGAGTTGAGAGAGGTGTGGGAAGTGTGGGAAGAGGGGGAAGTGTGGGAAGTGTGGGGAGAGGGGGAAAATTTAACCATCAAAATTAGTTTGACCGAAACAAAGGGTTTCAAGCTTCCTTTTTCAGGAGGATAAACAGACAACTTTCAGGTGGTAGTAACTGGTTACTCGATACTATTCGGTTAAGATTAATTTCGGTTGTTATAGCGAAGATTTTTCTCCCCCCTCTCCCCACACTCCCCTCTCTCCCACACCCAGATTTGTTTTATCCGAACAGTATTGATCCACTACCCACTACTATCTGTTCATGCTGCTTTCTTTGTTTTACTCAAAGGATCCATTCTTTTTTCTAAGTACTTAAACGCAGCAGAGGTAATGGTGGTTAACAACAAATAAAATAAGGCTACTACAATATACACC
>JBFRWQ010000292.1:0-2973 GCA_051439665.1 Microcystaceae cyanobacterium
AGAGAACGAATCGATACAATTATTCAAGAAGAATTGGTAGAGATTAAAAATTTACATGATTCTCCCCGACGAACAGAAATTGTCTTAGAAGATGGTGAGATTATTGACACAGATTTAATTGCCAACGAAAAAGCGATTATTATCTTAACAGAACAAGGATACATTAAAAGAATGCCCGTTGATACCTTTAATGCCCAAAATAGAGCCACAAAAGGCAAAGCAGGGGCCAAAATTAAAGAGGATGACGGGGTAGAACATTTTATGTCCTGTTGTGACCATGATACAGTATTGTTTTTTAGCGATCGTGGGGTAGTTTATTCCCTCAATGCTTATCAAATTCCCAAGGGATCTCGTATTGCCAGAGGAACACCCATTGTCCAGATGTTACCCATTCCCAAAGATGAGAAAATCACTTCTATTGTCTCGGTGACAGAGTTTACGGAAGACGATTACTTAATTATGTTGACTCGTAAGGGATATATCAAGAAAACCGCTTTATCCGCCTTTAGTAATATTCGTGCTAGTGGGTTAATTGCCATTTCCTTAAACGAAGGAGATCAACTGCGATGGGTAAAATTAGCCAAAGAAGAAGACAGTATCATTATTGGTTCTCGTAAAGGTATGGCCATTCATTTTAAAGCAGATAGTCAACAACTGCGATCTTTGGGACGGAATACCAGAGGGGTTAAATCGATGAAATTTAAGCTAGAAGATGATGAAATTATGAGTATGGGCATCTTACCCTCTCAAATCGTCGCTAATCTACAAGATTCTCCCGAAGAAGACGATGATGATTTAGTAGAAAACGAGATCGAAGAAACCATTAGTGAAGAAACCAATAGCGGTCCCTGGTTATTAGCTATTACGATGGGCGGTTACGGTAAACGAGTTCCTGTCAATCAGTTTCGTCTGCAAAATCGGGCAGGGAAAGGGGTAAAAGCGATTAAATTTAAGAATAATACCGATCAGTTGGCTGCCATTCATATTGTTAACCCAGAAGACGAATTAATGATTGTCACCAGTCGGGGTATTATTATGCGTCAAGCGGTTAATGCCATCTCCCTACAATCTCGTAATGCGTCGGGGGTACGGGTACAAAGGCTAGATGAGGATGATGCGATCGCAGCAGTGGCCTTAGTTCCCCCTGAAATGGAAGGAGATGAGGAAGAAACGGCTGAAGTTGCTGAAGAATAAATTTTCTCAGGTGGACAATCAAACCGACTCTGATTGTTCTCTTTCTTTGATTAGCGATCGCCGATTTCTGTCATTTCCTGTCCCCCTAAAATCGCTTCAGGATGACAGTAATATTTGAATTCTAAAAGGTTATGAAAGGGATCTTCAAGAAAGAAACTCCAATGTTCTGTAATCTTACCTTCAAATCTCAATTTAGGTTCAATATAAAACGATAATTGTGCTTCTTTCGCTGTCTCTACCAGTTGATCCCACTCATTCTTGTCTGAGAAAATAATCCCAAAATGACGGGGATAAATCCCTTTTTGGGCTGCTAATGGTTCAGATGTGGTATGAGCAACCACCTGATGACCATAGAGGTCTAAAATAACTGCTTTTTCGTTTTCTCTTCCCAATCCACATCCTAGTCCCTGACAATAAAAGGTTTTTGCTTGACCTACATCACTGATGGGGATAGCAATATGAAACATGACAGACGAGTTCATAGACATTTTCCTGCAAATTAGGGTAATACTCAATCCTCAGAAACATTTTTGGTGTGTTCTAGTTTCTTAGATACCTTCCTAGTCACACTTGGTTTATTATAGAGTTTTCTTTCTTGATCTTTAGTGGTTGTGTTTGCTTCAGTGGCATGATTTTCAGATGAGTTCTTTGGTTTCTCTTTATCTGAAGGAGGGGGAGTATCTGGGGCAGTAGCTTTGACAGGTTTACGATAGTGGGGAATTTGATCACTAGGGGAAGCAACATCTTTCACCCATCCCCAACAATTGCGAGAGGTAATGAACTTAAATTCAGCCTGAATAAACCAACGTTTCGGTAGCTGATCCTTGGGAATTTTCGGGTTAAATTTAAAAGGACGAGTTTCATCGTCCCGACGCATTAAAACAGGTAAGTGAACTGCTTTGAATTTTTCTGTAGGATCTTCAGCTTCATAATTACGATAGACAGATATCACAGGAGTTCGTACTTGGGGAATAAACTGCCAAATTCCTCGGAAAATGAACATCCCCGGCTCTTCCCATTGATTTTCTTCTACCCAAGCCACCACTTGAAAATAAACCTCTGGTGGCTTACGGGGAATAATACGATACTTAGGGTAAACCCGCAGATAAAGGGGTGTATCTGGGGCATTTTTCATTTGTAACAACCAAGAACGATACCGATTCTTCAGAACATAGAGACGGTATTGATTGGGTCCTAGCTTAATAAAAAAGCCTTGCTCCTCATCCTGGTGAATTTTGCCATAGAGTGTACCAATCCCCTGAAACTTCGCTGATTCATCCTTATCCTCATCTTGAGATGAGGTGTCTAATGGGGTTTCTGAAGGGGTGTTAGATGTAGAGGATAGGGAAACAGATTCTTCCTTATTCACAGGGGGAATGGGAAGACGAGCTTTGGGTGGGGTAGATGGTGGCTGAGGCTTAATCAAGGTTCGTTTAGGTTGACGACTAAAAAAGGCAGGGGATACTTACCGTCACTATAGCAAGAGTAGATAAAAACCATAGCAGATTCTTAGACAATCTGGCAAATATCACTTAAGGATTATTCTGCCCATCATTCAACCAAAAACGATCGCCATGATTCTAGATAGCGATCGCACAACCCATAAATAGCCCAATTGGAGAGGAAAAAGTCAGAATTCTGGTCCAAGACTTATTATTAGCCTTGGCATAATGCAATGATCCATAAGTGCTAGAGGTTTCCTCGACTTTACTACATTTAACTGGGAATCTTTGCTTGTGTACACTAAATTTTACCGTTTGCTGATCAGACGATGTCCTA
>JBFRWQ010000293.1:0-4435 GCA_051439665.1 Microcystaceae cyanobacterium
GATAAAGAGAATCTGGACTTACACCAGCGCTTTGAACAGGTTAAGATAGCTCGTCAGAAAGGAGAAGCGACTATTCCTTCTGTTTTAGGGTTAGAAAAAGCAACAAATCCCTTTTTACGGTGGGATACTCCTGCACTGCAAGCAGCGATGAATCATCAAGAACCTGCGCAGGTGTTTGGTAAATTACGAGGAATGAAGGATAATTTTTAACGAATTGGGGGTTGCGAGCATTAGCAACATATATTTTTGACAATTGATCACGATTTTTCTTTGAGACTTAGGTTAGTAAATAATTTGATTGAATATCAATAACGCAACCCTCTATAGTGCTACGCACTCATGCTGAGGGCAGGAGGCTCCGAGTAGGCTGTGACTGGGTTTCAAGAATCCTTAATGTCCTAACCTTATTTTGTACTGCTATATCTTTAGCTCAACTATTACCACTTTTGTTAAACTTTAAAGACTACCAAGTTCTTGGTTGAAAAGTTTGATCATTAAGAATTGCCATATTTTCTCCTGCTTGCGCTAACACAAATAAACCTTGACGATAGGCATACTTATCTGCCCCTTCTTCAATGTCAATACCTGCGACTGCTCCGTACAATTGCTTGTTATTATATTCAGGAAAGAAGCGTCTAAACTCTCTTAAATCTTCTATCAATTCTTTAACATTCTCTACCCCTAAACTGCTTTTTACTTCTACTACTAAAATATAATCTCTATTGGTGACTAAAATATCAATTTCTAACGTTTCATTTTCTAATCTTGCTTTAACCCGTTGACTCACTAAATGAACGGGAATTCCTCGGTTTAAGAATAAAGTTTCACAAGCAGGAGCAACCATATTCTCGACGAAGCGCCCCCATTTCCCCCCAAGGTTGCCAATTTGCTTGTTAACTTCTTTAATTTGACGTTCTGTTTCTCGGCGACTTTTTTCGGCTTCTCGGCGACTTTTTTCGGCTTCTCGGCGACTTTTTTCGGCCTCTTGAGCATATTCTTGCAGAAGACGTTCTGTTTCTTTACGACTTTCTTTGGCTTCTTGAGCATATTCCTGAAGAAGACGTTCTGTTTCTTTTTGAGCAGTCGCTAATTCTGCTAACAATTCCCAAACATCGTCTGCTGTTCTTGCCATAATTAATAATTCTCCTAAACTGACTTAATTGATTATAGTAATTATAACATAATTTATCTTGAAGTTTAAGGCTAATTATGATATAATATGGAGAAATGAGACCATCAATTTTGCATTAATTCTATGATTTGATGGGCAAAGCCCATCCTACGAATACACAGTTGTGTCAGTCTCTTAGGGTAATGTCAGAATTTCTACCCCATCCTCCACAACAGCAATGGTATGCTCAAATTGTGCCGATAACTTACCATCTTTGGTTAAGGCAGTCCATCCATCTTTTTGTAAAACTGCCTCATAAGTTCCTTCATTAATCATCGGTTCAATGGTAAATACCATACCAGGGCGCAAGCGCTTTCCTTTCCCTTTTTTGCCAAAGTGGGGAACTTGGGGAGTGGTGTGGAAAATATGACTAATTCCATGTCCCACAAAGTCTCTAACGACTGAATAACCATGCGATTCAGCATATTCTTGTATCGCTGCCCCAATATCACCAAGTTTACTTCCTGGGCGTACCGCAGCAATTCCTCGCCTTAAGCATTCTTCTGTTACTTCAACTAATTTTCGGGCTTTGTCTGAGGGGTTTCCGACAAGGAAGGTACGAGAACTATCTCCGTGATAGCCGTCTAAGATAGGGGTAACGTCAATGTTAATGATGTCGCCATCTTTCAAGATTTGTTTGGCGTTGGGAATTCCGTGACAGATTACTTCATTTACACTGGTACAGATAGACTTAGGGAAGCCATTGTATCCCAGTGGAGCGCTAGTTGCGCCTTTTTCTTGTGTCCATCTTTCGGCTTCATCGTTCAATTCTAGGGTACTGATGCCTGGTTTAACCAAAGGAGCAAGATGGTCTAGTAATTGCGAGGCTAATTGTCCTGCACGGCGCATTTTTTCAATTTCTCGCTTAGATAGTAAGGTAATAGATTCTCCCATGAGTCGTTAAATCGGATTGAATAAATAACATGAAGCTTTTGATCATCGTAACATCTTTAATCAATTGGTAGTGGACTATTTCAGCTAAAATGGGATGACTATTTTTAAGTTAGTAACACTTAATTTTTGATGGGCAAAGCCCATCCTACTCTCTTAATCTGCTAACACCCAAGTGTCTTTACTACCCCCACCTTGGGACGAATTAACCACTAAAGATCCTTTACGTAAAGCGACACGGGTTAACCCCCCTGGATGAACATAAATTTCATCCCCTCGGTTTAAGATATAGGGGCGTAAGTCAACATGACGACCTTCTACTTGACCATCTATGAGGGTGGGAACACGGGATAATTTAAGGGTTGGTTGGGCAATATAATTACGAGGATTTGCTTTAATCCGTTGGGCAAATTCTTCCCTTTCTGCTTGGGTTGATTTTGTCCCGACTAACATCCCATAACCACCAGCCTCATCTGCTGATTTCACGACTAATTCGTCAAGGTGTTCAAGCACATAGTTTTTATCTTCTTCTCGCCAACATAAATAGGTAGGAACATTGGATAAAATGGGATCTTCGTCCAAATAATAGCGAATCATTTCAGGAACATAGGCATAGACCACCTTATCATCTGCCACACCTGTTCCAGGGGCATTAGCAAGCGCTACTCGTCCTTGGCGATAGACTTCCATTAGTCCAGGAATACCCAAAGCTGAATCCTTACGGAGTACAGTGGGATCAAGGAAATCATCATCAATACGGCGATAAATAACATCAACACGCTGTAACCCCTTGGTGGTCTTCATTTGCAGATAACCATCCATGACAATTAAATCCCGACCTTCTACCAGTTCTACTCCCATTTGTTGTGCCAGAAAAGAATGTTCAAAGTAGGCAGAATTATAGATACCAGGGGTTAATACAACCACAGTGGGATCGGGAAGATGGGGAGGGGCAAGGTTCAGCAAGGTTTCGAGTAGATGACTGGGATAATCATCAATGGGTTTAATGGCAATGGTTTGGAAAATATCGGGAAAGGTACTTTTCATAACCCGACGATTTTCTAAAACGTAGGAAATACCTGATGGAACCCGCAAGTTATCTTCTAAGACATACCATTGACCATCTCCATCTCTGACTAAATCGGTTCCCGTAATATGACACCAAATATTCTCTGGTGGTTTTACCCCGATACAGGGTTGGAGAAAACCAGATGCAGATTCAATGATTTCTAGGGGTATTTTACCATCTTTGATAATGTGTTGTTGGTCATAAATATCAGTTAAGAATAGATTAAGCGCTTTTATACGCTGTTTAAGTCCTTTCTCTAGTTGTTGCCATTCATCATTGGCAATAATGCGAGGAATAATATCGAAGGGGAGAATACGTTCTATGCCTTGATTATCACTATAAACCCGAAAGGTAACGCCTAAGTTAAACAGGGCAACCTGGGCGGTTTCGAGATGTTGTTGCAATTCTTCGGGGGGTAATTGCTTCATCCATTCGATGAGGGGTTCAGCATGGGGGCGAGGCTGTCCTACACTATGGTAGAGTTCATCGTAGAAATTTTCAGGATCATAGTTGGTAATGGGCATGGGGCGCTTGTGATGATGGTCTAATAATTAATCTTATTTATTATATAGGTCAGGTCAGGTGTTGGGAGTGTGGTGACGAGGAAAAGTATTATTTAAAGCGAATTCCTGACTGCTTTTCAATTGATTTTAAAGTTCCTATGGGAATCATCTTACCTTGGTGAATGGGGACAATTGCCGTCCGTTGTGTCTCAGGATTAAATAGCTTTAAGTGAGAACCTGTTTGTGAAACCTCAATAAAACCAGATCTTTGAAGTTGTTTAATTGCTTCTTTCGCTGTTAAACAGGGTGTTTTGGGCATAAAAAAAAACCATTTTAAACAATAACTTCCACCGTATCCAATTTATTGTCAACCTTAACTAAATGCTCAGGAATTGGTTCTAAAAGCAGTTTAATTGCTTCTTTTAGATTAGCGATCGCTTCCTCTTTGGTATCTCCACAAGAAGAAATATAATTTAATTCTGGACAAGTTGCTGAAAAAGCTTCCACCTCGTCATCCCATTCTAAAATAGCTCTAATAATCATAATTCCTTGTTGACACTAACTAATTATTGATCATATACCAATTAAAGCAGAAAACCATAGCCCATCCTACTTTAAAGTTATTGCCTCATTTTAGCTGAACAAATCCACTAAGATCTAAAAACAAGCGGTGGCTAAAGAAATATTGAAGCGCTTTTACTCCAAGATCCTTTAACCACCCCTAAGCGAATGATTGTTAGCAAAAAACCGAGATAAATAGAATCAGACTATCCTACCCAGTTTCTTACTCAGCCGTTGCTA
>JBFRWQ010000294.1:0-6278 GCA_051439665.1 Microcystaceae cyanobacterium
ATTGAAGAAGAAAGAACTGAATTATTATTGCGAGTGGAAAACTTTACGACCTTAAGATTCCGTGCTTTTAAAGAAGCGTTTGATGCAGTTAATGAGAACTTTAAAACCATTTTTGAAACCCTATCACAAGGGGATGGTTACTTGCAATTAGATAACCCAGAAGACCCATTTAGTGGTGGTTTAAACCTAGTTGCACACCCCAAAGGAAAGCCCGTTCAGCGCTTGAGTTCTATGTCAGGGGGAGAGAAATCTTTAACCGCTTTAAGCTTTATTTTCTCTTTACAAAGATACCGCCCCTCTCCCTTTTATGCCTTTGATGAAGTCGATATGTTCTTAGATGGCGCTAATGTGGAAAGACTATCTAAAATGATTCGACAACAAGCCGAACAAGCACAATGTATTGTCGTTAGTTTGCGTCGTCCTATGATTGAAGCTTCACAAATAATGATTGGAGTAACACAAGCTAGAGGTGCTCATACTCAGGTCTTAGGAATTAAGTTATAAGAATTATGAATTATGAATTATGAATTGTAAATTATGAATTAAGTTATAAGAATTATGCTCGAAAGAGCTTGATCAAGACTTTGACGATTAAGATTAGTTTCCTCTGCCAATTTTCCTATACCGCCCATCGCTTTAGTAACATCATGAATAGCTAACAAAAAGGCTTCAGTGTCATGATCATTTTCATAATCTTCTAAAGCTAATTGTAAATAAGCCCTTGCTTGGGATGGTGACGCTAATTTTTCTAAATGCCAATCTTCAAATTGAGTATAAGGTTTCATTTGTTTCTTTCTTGATAATCTTGCCAATGAATTAATAAGTTTAATCACTCTCAATTCTTGTTAATCATAGTCCATCATTCAATCAAATCAATCATAGTTAAGACAATGATCTCCCTAAAAACCCATTTCAATTAACTTAACTTAATATCAAGATACAAATCGATAATTCTATTAATTATTCGATCTGATAAGTTTTCATCTAGTAGCAGTTTCATAGAGATGAGATAAATAATTTTTTCTCTCGATCAGCAGCAAAAGCTAAACAGGCTTTAATATCTTCAGAGGTTAATTCTGAAAAGTCTTCAAGAATTTCTGCTTCTGTCATTCCCCCTGCTAAATATTCTAGAATATCGTACACTGTTATACGCATTCCACGAATACAGGGTTTTCCACTCCGTTTTCCAGATTCAATAGTAATGATATTATGGTAACTCATAATGGCTTTCTTGTGTGCATTTCTCTTATTATATCTCAATTTCCTATCACTAAACGTGAAGATAGCCTTTTTTTACTTTCTCAAAAATTAACATCCCTTAATCATAGTCCATCATCTAATCAAATCAATTATAGTGTAATACAATAAGCCAAGGTAAAGGATAATAGTTAATTATGTTGGGTTTTGTTAGTTAAATTTAAGTTGAAAAAATGATCGCATGGTTATTTTTTACCTAGAAGTTTATCATATTCAGCATGAGATCCCACCCAAAACCAAACAATTTTCTTCTCATCAGCTTTCATCACCCCTAATGCACGCCATCCTATCCCAATTCTAACTGACCAAATGTTCTCTTTTGGTTTAACTTCTTTAAATTCTAAACTGGGATGAAATGGATTTTGTTTCCAGAGTTCATAGTTCTTTTTAGCTGTTTCCTTAATTCTTGATGGTAATTTTGCAAATTTTTGCTTAAAATCTCTAGTCCGAGACGATTTCATCATTCTTCACCAAAACCTTTTTCTTCGGTCAAACCTTTGTGATCTTCGTTTAATGCGTCTTGAGCCATTTGTTTAAGAATATCTAAGTTAGTATCAGGTTTTGATAAGGTTTCTTGCCATTTTAGTTCATTCTCAATATCTGATAACAGTTGTTGAGCTAGTTCGTCTTGAATGTCATCAGATAGCTTTTGTGCTTCTTGGAAGGCTTGTTGTAATAATTGAGTCATGTTTTTTAAGATGTTAATTTACAATTCATTTTAGAATAATTATAAACAATAAGAAACGCAATGGTCACTACTCACTATCATAGTCCATCATTTAATCACATTAATCATAGTTAAGACAATAAATGAGTTAAATACCATATCACCCTCTCCCCATTTCCAATACCTGTTTAGCTGTTAGCTTTAAACCTGGGAAAGTAGTAGAGATAATCTTATCATTGTCCCTAAATTGCTGAATTTCATACTCTTCATTTACCAGTGTACAGACAGAGAGAGTAGGTTGTTTAGGTTTTCCTTCATTGCGTCAATCTGGACGCAGATTTTTGTAGTAATAAAGGCTGCTACCTCTTCGTGTGGACCGGTTGGGTTCAAATCAAAAACCTCTCCGTCAATCAGTTCATAGCGCTTATCGTCACCGTAACGAACGAGAAACTCATCAAAGCTCAAGGATTTTTGTTGAACGGCTTGAGCAAATGCAATAGTCATAGATCAAATTAGCTCAATCAATTTCCTTATTTTAAAGGGTTTTGAAAAATCCATCAATTGTCGGTTGAGTTTCCCCCTATCATGAAAATATTATTAAATTTTCCCACCTAATTTGTCCCTCAGTACACAATTTTATTATTGGTGTAAACCTAAGTGAATAGAGTGAAAAACTAATGCAAAGCAAGGTAGGAAACAATGGGAGCAATACCAACAAATAATCCGATCGCTGAATATTACGATGGTGATGAAGGCTATCCTGCCTGGACTGATCAGATTAAATGGCATCAAGTCATCGATATGGGAACCTACAGCAATGGTTCTAATGACTTTGAGAAATTTGAAAATGCCAGAGATGAATTATACGCTCAAGGAGGAGGCGTTCTGTACTACCCTGCTGGTGAATACGACTTCTCCGACCTACCTGCTAAGGGTCCTGATGGTCGAGGACTGATGCTCAAAAAAGGCATAGTGATTCGTGGCGCTACTCCTACAGGCGATCGCACAGCAGCAGACGACGGAAAATTAGACCTACTAACCACTTTTAAATTTCCCTTTCAAACCAAAGCAGGGGGTCAAGTCCCCAAAGACTGGAATATCATCGGACTAATGCCCAGTAGCGCTGAATCTCTCAGTGATGTCCATAATGTAGGTGTTGTCTGGATTAATGTAGTCGGTGGCACAATCTGGTGGGGACCTGATCGAGAATGGGGAGAAACTTGGGAAACTGCTAAAGGTTGGAAGAGTTCTCTAGTTAAATCAAGTTGGTCAGATCGCATACCTGATGGAACTCACCCCCTAGATCCTTTTACAGGTTCCCCTACCTCTGGCACAGAATTAGGCATACCACAAGGTCGTCTCGTCTTTGGTAGCCGTTTTTCTGACTCCGCCGTCCTCAATGACGCAATTGATGAGGGCTTTGGCCAAGATGGATTTTTCATGGCTAAATTTGGTTCACGCATTGGTGTTTATGGTTCTCGTGTTTTTGTGGCTAACAATACTTTACCCCCAAGCGCTAAAAACTTTATCTACCACCAAACAACCAACAGTCAACAAAGCAAAACCCTACTCTTTGACTATGGCAAAACAATGGGAATTGATGTGAATAAAACCATGTTAGGGGCTTATGGTAGCGACTTAGGCTACTATGCCCAAGGAGTAGTCATCAAGGATAACTGGGTCTGGAATCACGGGCATAAGGGATATGAAATATCTGGGACTTGGCTCACTATCCAAAATAATCACAATGAACGAGTCTATCTTACTGAGACTATACCTAATCTTTATGGTCTTAATGGTACTTACGAATTAACCTTAGATGGCTACAAGGAAAGTCAGCCTGGGGGGAGTGGTTCTCTTTCTGATAATTTATCACGAGCTTTTGATCTCAGTGGTCAAGCGCTTTGGATTGATGGAAATACCTTTAATAATACAGGTTCTCATCCTGGCAACGACGGAGAAGGAATCCTATTTCAACGACATGGTGGTACTGAACTCAAATCAGTCGCCATCACCCACAATAGCCTTATGCAGGGATCAGGGGAACCAGGATACTTTGGTGGCTACGATATCCATAACTACGGACATCTTAATGCTTGGAATAGGACACCCGGTTGGATAGGGACAACCAAAGCCCAGAATAACCATCTCATTGACAGCGCTTTTATTGCTAACAAAGCCACCCGTGGTGTAAAAACCGAAGCAGGAGGAATGAGGGACATAATTATTACCGACCCCATTGATCCCGTTTCAGCGCCGATTAACGTCACGGCTACCATACAACCTGAACAAGACAGTATCAAGATTACTTGGGAAGATACAACTGCTAATGAGATTGGCTTTCGAGTGGAAAGAAGGATTGAGGGGGGAACATGGACAGCGATCGCTTATCGGCCTCGCCAGAGTTTAGGGACAGAATACAACGAACCTGCTTGGGTGGATTTCTTAGCGCCTCCTAAGCGCTTTCTTCAATATAGAGTAGTAGCTATTCAAAGCGATGACAGCAATCTGGGTGCAAGTCAGCCAACAGAAGCCATTATTTTAGAAGGCAGGGGGCAGGAGGCAGAAGGATTAGGATCAAGGGTTATCCTCAATGAAGACTTTACTAATGGCGATTTTGAGTCAAATAACCGTCCTTATTGGACTTTCAAGGGACCTGGGATGGATTTTCGTGTGCCTAATCACCGTAAATTTAACTCAGCCTTATCTAACCGCATAGCCAGTGGTGGAAGCTCATACACAGATCATGCTATCTTTCGTATTCCCAATTCTATAACTACTCATCCGTCCCAACTACAACAATTTGGCATCAACAAACAAGACGAAATAGCCATTGTACGCTACACCGCTTTTAGTGATGTTGCCAAAGATGCCCGTGAACACATTCATGTTCAGATCGCTATGTTGCAATATGATCCCACTAAAGGAGATCCCTACCTCGCATACAATCACGATCTATCCTTTGAAACAGAAACTCGATTTGTTAGCCTCAGCAAACATCATCCTAATCGCCTCCAACTAACCGCTAACGTAGAAAATCAGCCCTCAGACCATAAAGCCCAACGAATGGCACATTATAACGAGGACATGACTCCTAATCATTTGGATCAAGAATATACTAGCGTAGTCTTATGGCGTAATCTACCAGGGACGGGGACAACGAATATTGAGCAATGGGGTCACAATTTTATGGGAGACTACAATGTTGGCAGTGAAATGGTCAATCAATCCACCCGTAACCAAAATCCCAACTATTCCCTATTCAATAGTATTAACATTTTTCTGCAACGTGGTCAGACCAAAATTGATCTAATTCGTAATAAGGTGGACATAAACCAAGCTCAAATAGGTATATCTCATCTTCATGTCGGCATTACCAAAAAAACAGATGCTAATCTAGATTATCGAACAGATGTATCTGATTTCATTCGCTGGAATACTTATCGCTATCAGAGTATGATCCCAACTATGCAGACGGGGGATTTTAATAATGATCAAGCAGTGGATAGCGCTGATTTGGACTTACTGACATCCTATCTTGGTCAAATTCATGACCCCAACTTTTCCGACAGTCAATCGGTCTATACCTATAATAAGGAAAAAGCGCTTAATTCTAGCTATCTGATCCCTAAAGGTAGAGGTAAAGACCCCATATTTGCCTATAATCCTCAAACAGGCCAGCTATTTCTCCATACTCAGGGTCAAGCTTTAAGCGCTTGGATCATTAAAAAACAAACTGCTACCTCCATCGAACCAATAAATGGGGATAACTGGTGGATAGAAGCAGTCGGTGACAGTCAACAGTGGCTCGATCTTGACTTAACTGGATTTACCTCCACTGAACCCACCCTGATTGCTACCTTTACCCCAGGACTCGATCTATCCGATTTTGGACAGATAGAAGTAGGATTTGCCACAGGAGGGGGAAGACTGGTTAATGTGGCTGAATATCAACCTCATCTCTTCTACAAAAAAGAGATCGAGGGAACAGAATATATCCATGTGACCCCCTATCCCGTTTCCCAAGACTTTCAAAATACACCTTGGACTCAGGCACAAGAGAACGAATTTATAAAGCGCTACAACTCAGTCATTGAAGCTCAGGGAAGTAAGATAAACTATGGAGGGCGATACTTTGAGCAGGAAAAAAGATCTTATCCAAGGGCTATGTTTTCCTATATCTGGGGGGTTGCCAATGATAACCCTAACTCTATTAAAGAAGCCAAAAGCTTTCTCCAAGCTCCTGATTTCGGAGGGGATAATATTGCCCATTTAACCGAGAATGTGGATTATTTTCCTAGTTTTACTCTCAAAGGTCAACTGCCAAAGTATTTCTATTTTGGTAAGTTTAGCC
>JBFRWQ010000295.1:0-10410 GCA_051439665.1 Microcystaceae cyanobacterium
CTACCACTAAATCTCCTAGTCTGTTTAAGCCTCTGTTTCCTACTAAAAATAACGCAAATGGAGGAACAACTCGCCCACCTTCTTCCTCTACTCGCTCTCCTTCTCGTATCGAAATTAATGTTAACTCGGAAAGTGAATTGCAAAAAGCTCTCAGACAGCGCTCGTCTGGCTCTTCGGTCCCTCAAAATAATCTTCCCACCACCCAACCCAATCAACCAACTCAACCAACTCAACAACTTTCTCCTAATAGACCTTCATCGGCTCCATTCGTTCCTAACGTTCCCAACAATTCAGTAGTAACACCACGGACAGTTCAACCAACTATTCCCCAATACACCTATTCACCCCTTCCCTCTTCGATTAACAACAATCCAACTCGGCCTAATAGTTACAATAGTAATCAAAATTTCCAGCAGCCTTCTATTGGTAACAATGGGAGCAGTCCAACTCAAGTTCCCACCATTAATGGCCGTCCTGCTCCTCAATTTAAACCTTCTATTGAAGGATCATACGAATAAATTGCTAGAGTGGGAAGATAGGGAAGATATAGGGAAGATATAGGGGAAGTATTGATTCTCCCCACACTCCCCCATCAAACTATTCCCATTCAATTGTGCCAGGGGGCTTAGAGGTAATATCATAGACCACACGATTAACTCCTTTTACCTCGTTAACCACACGATTAGAGATGATTTCGAGTAAATGGTATGGGACACGGGACCAATCGGCAGTCATTCCGTCTTCACTTGTAATTAATCGTAGAACCACTGGATGGGCATAGGTTCGCTGATCACCCATTACCCCTACACTACGAATAGGGAGTAATACAGCAAATGCTTGCCAGAAATCATGATACATTCCTTGTTTGACGATCTCATCACGCACCACAAAATCTGCATCTCGTAGAATATTTAAGCGTTCAGACGTTACCTCGCCAATAATACGAATCGCTAGACCAGGGCCAGGGAAGGGATGACGACGGACAATTTCTTCAGGAAGTCCAATCGAGCGCCCCACATTACGCACTTCATCCTTAAAGAGCTTCCGTAGGGGTTCAACCAGCTTAAACCGTAGATTTTTCGGCAATCCTCCCACATTATGATGACTTTTAATTTTAACTGCCACCCGTTCCCCTGTTTTAGGGTCAACATTACTATCTGCTGATTCAATAACATCAGGATAAAGTGTACCCTGTGCTAGGTAGTCAAAGGGTCCAAGACGATTTGATTCTTCTTCAAACACTTGGATAAATTCGTGGCCAATGCGACGGCGTTTTTCTTCAGGATCTGTAACACCGACTAATTGTTCTAAAAAGCGATCACGGGCTTCCACATACACCACGGGAATATGAAATTGCTGGTCAAAAATCTCCATTAACCGTTCTGGTTCCCCTTTTCGCATAAAGCCCTGGTCAATAAACATACAAGTTAATTGGTCGCCAATGGCACGATGCAAGAGAAAGGCAAGGGTAGAAGAATCTACACCCCCTGACAAAGCAAGTAAGACCCGTTTATCGCCTATTTTTGCCCTAATTTCCCGAACTGATTCTTCAACAAAGGCTTCTGTAGTCCAAGTGGGTTCACATTGACAGATATGATAGACAAAGTTACGAATTAAGGCGATTCCCCCCACAGAATGGATCACTTCAGGGTGAAATTGCACACCAAAGAGTTTCTTTTGATGATGAGCGATCGCTGCACAAGGAGTATTATCGGTATGAGCAAGAACTTCAAAGCCATCGGGGAGTTGACTACAAGAATCAGCATGACTCATCCACATAGTAGATTGATCTTCCACATTGGTTAATAGATCTGTGGGATCATCAATGGTTAAAGACGCTTTACCATATTCTGCCCTAGTTGCCCGTTCAACGACTCCCCCTAATTGCTGTACCATCAACTGCATTCCATAGCAAACCCCCAAAATGGGAACACCTAACTGCCAAATTTGGGTATCGCATTGGGGCGCATAATCGTCATAGACTGAGTTTGGTCCCCCTGATAGGATAATTCCCTTGGGGTTAAGTTGTCGTAATTTCTCTACATCAGTCCGATAGGAAATAACTTCTGAATAAACGTTGGTTTCTCTAATACGACGGGCGATTAGTTCCGAATATTGAGAGCCAAAGTCTAGAATGAGGATCATTGGACGATTATGCAGCGCTTCTAGAGACTTTGACGGCAAAGTATCTGTTGTGTCGGATAAGGAGGGGGTTTGAGTGGTCACGCTAGTTTAGGATTTGACGAAAGCTTAATATTAAGGTTCATTTTAGCTTATTACTCGATAAAATTAACTTAAATATAAACTGAGAAATCTAATGTTTGCTTTGCTAAGTTTTTTTAATATTCTTTTCATTTTCTTAAAGATAGTTTATTTGAGTTAACGATTGACGATTAACTATTCACTATAAAAGGGTTAAAAATATGAATAATCAATCATCTTTTGATGTAATTTTTCAAGGCGTAACTCCTATTAACTTTCAATTTTTCCTAACAATTCCTCTCGCCAGGGTTGTAAAGCTTTATCTAGTTCAGGAAAATATAAAGGAGATGGATAAATTGACTTAAACCAAGCGCTCACTGCTGCATTTTCTAAGACTAATAAAAAGTCTTTGGGAATTACCCCATCAATGTGACGCAGATTCACCCCAAAACCTAATCGTTCACGACGATACCGTAAAACAGGCGCATTCTCAGTCAGCCATTGGTGAAAATTATCTGAATTATCCATACTTTGGCTAAATTGTTCTTTTAATTCAGCGCTTAATGGCATTTTCATACTAGAAATAAACCCTTGCTCAATTAACTCACCCCGTTGGTTGGGGGTTAACCATGCTTGGAAGATAGGAGGGATATTACCTTGTAGGGGTTGATCTTGGGCAATTTTTAGGAGGTAATTAGCTAATGCTGGCGCATTTTCTTGCCAATCTTGGGCAGATTTCGTAAAATAACCTGCCCACCAATATAAACCACCCCTTACCTGTTTAAGATACTGTTTTAAATCGACTGAGGTGCTATTTTGGTCAATCAGTTGCTGATATCTTTCTAATGTTCGTTCTATCAATAGATTGTAAATCGGTCTTAAATTAGGCGATCGCCAAATAGGACTGGTAATAAAAGCAGGATCTCGTAATACTTCTAGAGATAAGGCTTCTAAGGCTAATTCTAGCTTATTTTGGCTTAAAAAGCTTAATCCTAAGCCATACATTAAGCCTCGTTTCGCTGGAACTAATTCAATCGCTTTTTTAAAGGGAACCGTTGCTTTAGCTCCATCTTTTTGTAACCATAACCAACCAACATTACTATGGCCAAATTCATGATGGCGTGACACTTTATTCCCTTTTTCAAACGCAGCAATCGCATCAGTGAGGAGTTGTTCTCTAACAGATGGATCACTACTATTTAAAGCTAAATTTCCTAAATTCCAGCCTAATTGATAGGGGTAATAAACTTCCCGACGAAGGTGCTTGTTTTTTTGAGCTTCATTGAGTAATTCTTGGAAAGGTTCGATTTTGTCCATTCTTAAAGCCATAAATCCTTGATTGGATAATTGCCAAGCTCGATGAATCGGGATTAACCAAATAATCATGACAATAACAATCGCAATTCCACCATAGGAAAAAATAGGAGCAGGAGATGAAGGAGGAACAGGGGGTAAAAAAGAGATTAAACTAGCAATATAAATCACCATAACCCCACTAATTCCTATATTATCCAATTGATAATCGGTTAAACTCACCACACTGTAGGCCAATAGTCCCCCCATCGCACACCAAAAGAGGATTTCTTCTGCTCTCCCTTCAGAAGAAGCTTTAAGACGGATAAAATTGTAAATAAGCCAAATCAAACCTAAAATAATCCCAAGCATACTTAAAACGCCCCATAAGCCCATTTCAGCCCACAATTGAACAGGGGTGCTATGAAGTTGATAAATTGCTTCTGCTTCTCTTCCTGCCCAAAAAGGACGAAATTTTTGATAAAAGTGGGGAACATGACCTAATCCTAGCCCTGTCAGAGGCTGACTACTTCCCATCTTCCAACCCGTTACTCCATTAATGTAACGATAAGCTAATTCTCCTCCTCCTTTGCCTTGTAAAATAGAAAAAATTAAACCTCTTAAGCGATTATTAGCTAATGCAAGAGCGATAACCCCCACAATTGTTCCTAATCCTCCTAATAATATCCATTGCTTGGGTAAACGACTACGAAATAATAAAACCCCTATTCCCCAAAGACAGAGAATCCCTAACCCCAACCAGCCCCCACGGGAACTGGTGGTATATAAATTAATTAATCCTAAGATAAATCCAGTTATCCAAACTTTACGCTGCCATCCTGTTTGAATTAAACTTAATCCTACTAATAAAGGTAAAACTAAAATTAAATAACCCGCCACATAATTTTGATGTCCTAACGGAACCCAATTTCGTAACGTCAGAGTAGAAAAATCAAAGCTAACCATAATCCCAGCTTGTCGAAGCGTCGCAAGACGGTTTAATTCTGGTAAGAGAGTTTGAAAAATCCAAAGGGTTAGACTAATGATGATAAAAGCAATACTGACATAGCCTTGAAAAATCAGTAGATGAAGCTTATTTTTGCTCAGAGATAGTCTATAGTGCAGAACATATAGAGCAGCGACATATCCCAATGCACCCCAACTGTACCATCGTGCTTGCATATAAAACCGGGCAAAAAGGGCAGACATAACCAGTCCTATACTAATAAAAACCACTAAATAATCCCAACCATAGCCTAAACGCTGAAATTTACTCTGTACACCTAACCAAAGTAGCCAAATAATCGGACAGAGGAGGCCAACTTGCCAAAAGAGTACCCAAGGCCATTGCACCATTAAGCTGTGACTATTCGGGATTAAGGTAAAAAAGAGGTAGAAAAAAGCAGTTAGTAGAGGGAGCAGTTTACCACTGGATGCAGCATCATCATGGGAAAGAGCAGTCATAGGAATGATTAAGATTAAGGGCTTCTCCTATAATAAATGTGGATTGAGCAAGATGCTGAGTTGATTCTCGACATTACTGTTAACTTTTACATTATTCACTACTGACAAGATTCTCTTACTTTTTCCCTTTAGTTTGACAAATATATTGGGAAAAATATGCCATTATAATAGTCAGCATTTATCAAAAATTTAAAGAACACTCATGGATTCTCTAATCTTTAACTTACTTTATGCCTTAGTCGTTGGCGTACTTGTTGCAGTTTCAATGTCAAGAGTAAGACGAACAAATTTATATCTGGGAGCGACTCCTTCTCTACGATTAGTGATTGTTGCTGTAACAGTTAGTATGTTAGTATTCGTACTCAATATATTTTGGCCATCAATATATTTTGGCACTACCTAATATATCTTAGAAGAGAGCAAGCGCTGTTGTAGCCATTTACGGAACTGTTGCGCATCTGTCAAGGAAAAAGATTCATTAGTGAGAGCTTCCCATAAATTAAGGCGTTTTTTTGTCCTAAGCGTAAGATAACTAATAAAAAGAACAAAACTTTTGCTAGTAGGGTGGGCTATGCCCACCTTAGCCAATCAGGGAAGTATCAAATTGAAATCCCTACCACTAAATCTTACGCTTTACTCAATAACTTTTCTTCAATAAAATCATAACCTGTTTCTTCCAATTCAAGCGCTAATTCTTTACCGCCACTGGTGACAATTTGACCATCATACATGACATGAATATGATGAGGTTCAATATAATTTAACAAGCGTTGATAGTGGGTAATTAATAAGAAAGCATTTTCAGAAGTTGCTAATTGATTAACACCATTGGCAACAATTTTCAACGCATCAATATCTAATCCTGAATCAATTTCATCTAAAATTCCTAATGTGGGTTCTAATAAAGCCATTTGTAGAATTTCATTGCGCTTTTTCTCACCACCAGAAAATCCTTCATTTAAACTTCTTTCTAAGAAACTAGCATCCATCTTAACCACTTCTAACTTCTCTTCTACTAAGTCTTCAAAGTCAAAAGTATCAATTTCCTCTAATCCTGAATACTTACGACGGGCATTATAGGCAACTCTTAAGAAATCTAAGTTACTAACCCCAGGAATTTCTAAGGGATATTGAAAAGCCAAGAAAATACCCATTAATGAGCGCTCATCAGGATCTTTCTCTAAGATGTTTTCCCCTTTATAAATAATTTCGCCCCCTGTCACCTCATAAGCGGGATGTCCTGCAATAATCTTAGAAAGGGTACTTTTGCCTGAGCCATTTCTGCCCATAATAGCATGAATTTCACCTGCTTTAATATCTAGGTTAACCCCTTTTAAAATTGGTTGGCCGTCAACATTAGCGGTTAAGTTTTTGATCGATAAGATAGTGTTTTTCATTGTTAATTTTAGCGTTTAATGAGTATATTGTAGGGGCGCAAGGCTTGCGCCCAAAGCATTGGACATAGATGATAGACAAGATGCCTATATTAACAGTAGGACAAGCTTCTACCTTGTCAGTGAGGGATACAGGCAAGATGCCTGTACCACAAAGATGAATTGCTAATAACTAATAACAACTATTAGCTATTAACTGGTTACTGTTTACTGTTACCCAACTGTCCCTTCTAGTTTGAGACTTAATAACTTGTCTGCTTCAGCAGCAAATTCCATCGGAAGTTCACTTAAAACATCCTTACAAAACCCACTTACTAGCATAGAAATAGCATCTTCTTCCGAAACACCCCGTTGGGCAAAGTAAAAGAGTTGATCTTCTCCTATTTTAGAGGTAGAAGCTTCATGTTCTACTTTGGCGGTGTTATTATCTACTTGAATGTAGGGAAAGGTATTGGCTTCTGCATTGTCCCCAATTAACATAGAATCACATTGGGAATAGTTACGTGCCCCTTTTGCTTTGGGTCCCATTTTCACTAAGCCTCGATAGCTATTTTGAGACTTACCAGCCGAAATTCCTTTAGAAATAATCGTGCTTTTGGTATTTTTGCCGATATGTATCATTTTTGTTCCTGTATCAGCTTGCTGCATATTATTAGTTAAGGCGATTGAGTAGAATTCCCCGACCGAATTATCACCTACTAATACACAACTAGGATATTTCCAAGTAATAGCTGACCCCGTTTCTACCTGTGTCCATGAAATCTTAGAATTAACTCCTTTACATAAACCCCGTTTCGTCACAAAGTTGTAAATTCCGCCTTTTCCGTTTTCATCTCCGGCAAACCAGTTTTGTACGGTTGAATACTTAATATCGGCATTATCTAATGCGACTAATTCCACTACGGCAGCATGAAGCTGATTACTATCATACATTGGGGCGGTACAGCCTTCTAAATAACTGACAGAAGCGCCTTCTTCTGCCACAATTAGGGTACGCTCAAATTGTCCTGTATCACCGTTGTTAATGCGGAAATAGGTAGAAAGTTCCATCGGACATTTTACCCCTTTAGGGATAAAAACAAATGATCCATCACTAAATATGGCTGAGTTTAAAGCAGCAAAATAATTATCTGCGACAGGAACAACGCTACCTAAGTATTTTTTGACTAAATCAGGATGTTCTTGTAAAGCTTCGGAAATAGAGCAGAAAATAACCCCATCTTCTGCTAATTTTTCTTTATAGGTCGTAGCAACAGAAACGCTATCAAAAATCGCATCAACCGCTACGTTACCCAGTCTTTTTTGTTCAGACAGAGGAATGCCTAATTTTTCAAAGGTTTCTAATAAAGCAGGGTCAACTTCGTCTAAACTATTTAATTTTTCTGATTTTTTCTTAGGGGCAGAGTAATAGATGATATCTTGGTAGTTAATTGGAGGATAGTTAACATGAGGCCAGGTTGGTTCTGTCATCTTTAACCATTGGCGGTAGGCTTTGAGGCGAAATTCCAACATAAAGTCAGGTTCTTCCTTCTTAGCAGAGATTAAACGGATGACATCCTCACTCAGTCCACGAGGGATAGTATCTGCTTCGATATCGGTAACAAAGCCGTATTTGTAAGGTTGGTTGACTAGGGTTTTGACAGAGGTAGCACTCATGGTGAATTAGGTTCTCCAGCGAATAATTCAGTCCGATCAAATATTGTTTCAAGGATAATGGCAGGTTACAGATTGCTGATGATTAAAACAACCTGCTTGTTGCTTAAGTCCATTTTACAATAGTTTAGCAACATTGGTGTTGTTAAAGTTACCGAGCCTGATTGCTCATTTCATAAAAAATCTGTAGAGACCTTTAAATCAACGCCTCTACAATAGGGAAAATCCCATCATTTCCTACTTTGGTTGCTTAATTCTTAAAGCTTTCAACATGTGATAGGTAATCAGTAATTGAGTCAGCGCTAGAGGATAACTTTGTAAAAGTTCACCCGTTGTCCCTACGACTTTACCAATATCTTTGACATCTCCACGGTTTAAAAACACGTGGATTCTAAACGTTAAGCTTCGACGGTCTGAAGACGCGTCTGCGCTTGTTTACGATCTGATTCAGACAAATGAGTCAGAGCAGATCGTCTAGGGACTGTCAATAATCCCTTACCGGACTTGGATAAATAGCAATCTACCTGTGCCGTTACTTTTTAACTTAAACCGCACGGGTTTTTCACCGTGGAAGGCATTCCCATCATAACTTATGACTGAGGGTTAAAACCCTCTACCGCTCGACTAAAGCCTTCAAAGGACGTGGCTATCTCTCGCTCGTTATTTTAGGTATTAGTAAATCTCTTCTGCCTGACGCTTGGGAATTTGATCCACAGGACTCTTAGATTGTCAAGGTTTCTACCTTGAGTCAACAAATTCAAATAGCGCTGACCAAATTAAAGCATAATAAATATTATCGCTCATTCCCTAAATAATGATCTAATGCGTTCCTATACCCTACTTGCTCCTGCTAAGGTTAACCTGTATCTGGAAATAATCGGCGATCGCCCCGACGGGTTTCATGAATTAGTGATGGTCTTACAAAGCATTGACCTGACGGATATTATTTCAATTGACCCCAATGGAACGGATAAAATACGTCTTCATTGCCAACATCCAGATGTTCCCACCGATAGCACCAATTTAGCCTATAAAGCTGCTCAATTGATGGGTAAACAGTTTCCCAAAGCATTCGCTAATTTTGGTGGAGTTGATATCTCTATTGATAAACAAATTCCTGTTGCTGCTGGGTTAGCAGGTGGATCAACCGATGGTGCAGCCGTATTAGTGGGATTAAATTTATTGTGGGGGTTGGGGTTAACCCATATCGAGTTAGGGGAATTAGGCGCACAATTAGGATCAGATATACCATTTTGCTTAAGTGGGGGAACAGCGATCGCAACTGGGAGAGGAGAAAAACTAGATCCTTTGCCTGATTTAGAGAACATAAGTCTAGTTTTAGCCAAATATGAAAGTATGGCGGTTTCTACTCCTTGGGCTTATCAAAGTTACCGTCAAGCGTTCCAACATACCTATATTACTGAACCCCAGAATATTCAGCAACGAACGGATCATGTCCAATCGGGACAATTAGTCTCTGCTATTTCTCATCAGAATATAAAAGAAATTGGTCATTACTTACACAATGATTTAGAAAAGATTGTTTTACCTGAATATCCCAAGGTAAAAAAACTAAGAGAGATTATGGCACAAGCAGGGGGAATGGGAACAATGATGTCAGGATCTGGACCGACAGTATTTACCCTTTGTCAGTCAGAAGCAGAAGCAAAACAGGTTTTTGACAAGGTAAGAGAGAGTATTCCTGATCCAGATCTAGGAATTTGGCTCACTAAGTTTACTTCTAGCGGAATTAAAGTGATCTAAAAACTGCCTCCTGCGCCACTATCTCCACTGCTACCTCCTCCAAAACTATCCCCACTGCTACCACAGCTACTACTACCTCCACTGCTACCATAGCTACTACTATCATAACTACTACTACTATAGCTATTGCTACTACTACTACTATTACTACGACGACGACTACTACTACCGCTATTACTTTTATGAGCGCTACTGCTGTAGGATGGTTTAGAAGGGAAGGATAAACGAGGAAGTGCTACGTATCTTTCTGTACGGTAGTTACAACATTGACAAGTTCTTATAATGCGTTTTAACCCTTCGTAATCGCAAGTTGGATCACTGATAATATCTGAAACTTCTGTAACAGTTAATTTTTGACATTTGAGGGAATTAATTTCTTTCTCTTTGGCAGCTACTTGCTTCTTTAACCTTCCTATTTTACAATTCTTCTGGTCAATTTCCTCTTGATGTCTTTCTTCATCTCTTTGATGTCTTTCTTTATCTCGGCGGATGTTTACTACGAGCATGATCGCCCCAAAAAGGATTAGTAACCACTGAACAATAATGAGATTATTCGGAAAAATAAATAATCTTTCTGAGTAGTTATCATTATTATTATCTGTTGAATCATCTGTCAGCGCTAAAATAAGCGCTTTTGTCC
>JBFRWQ010000296.1:0-2698 GCA_051439665.1 Microcystaceae cyanobacterium
CCAAATAAAATAATACTAACAAAAAGACGTAATACCCAAAGGAAAACAAGCCAAATATAGGTTAAAAAATCCAGCCATTGAGGTAAATTAGCCACAAATTGATCAAACCATAGGGTTAAATTAATTAACCAACTCTGAGTTACCTGCCAACCATAGTAGAGGAAGATGCCATAGAAAAAGATACCTAAGACTAAATTAACCAGGACAGGAATGATAACATAGGAGAGAAATTGAGGAT
The DNA here is from genome assembly GCA_051439665.1 of Microcystaceae cyanobacterium. Taxonomy (GTDB): domain Bacteria; phylum Cyanobacteriota; class Cyanobacteriia; order Cyanobacteriales; family Microcystaceae; genus JBGTGT01. The sequence continues at coordinate 239 of JBFRWQ010000296.1, forward strand.
TTTTAAGTAAAGCCTTCAGAGTTGCGAGTGGATAGGCAACCCCTGAAAAAAAGCCAAACCCTGTTACAAGCTGTTTCATTTTGAGTGTAGGATGGGCTTTGCCCATCATCTCAACTGTAATGGACTGACACAACTAATTTGGTGCATTTGAATAGGGTTGTTATAGGGCTAAAGCCCAACAACAGCAATCCCTCTTGCCTCATTTTGATTTTGTGTTGGGTTTTGTTCCTCAACCCAACCTACATCTATTTGAGCTAATCTTGCTCCCTATCTTCCACTAAAACAGGTATGATCTTAGGAAAACCCTGATGAGGAAGACTTTTTTGTTGCGCTAAAAAATCACCAATTTGTTCAGAAGAAATAGCTTGCAATTTTTCTAATAACTCAGCGCTTTCTTCTACCAATTCCGTGACATTAATATCGTGGTGGATGGGTTGATACTTCCTCAGTCGGTGAATTCCTTCTCCTAAGAGAGTAACTGCACCTTGCCAATTTTGATGACTGAGGTGGTAACAACCCACAGCAATTTGTAACACCCCTTGATAAAATTTCCGATCTGGGTCAACGGCTTCCATCCAGAGCGCTTCTAGGGTATCATGACAGGCATAAAATTCATGATCATTAAATTCTTCTACCCCTTGCCAAAATGCTAATGAAGTCATCGGGATACCTAACCCATACTTGCTCTCACTTCTCTAAGATACTCCATATCAATCTCTTGATCGCTTCCCGCAAAATCATTGTCAGGGGTGATAAATAGCATACAATGACATTCTTTGCGCTCCCGCATGGGGACACAGGGACAATTCCAGAACGTCTGTTTGGCTTCTGCTTCTTTATCTTCGTAGTGGCGACAGGGACACAAAGGCGCACCTAATTCTTCCTTATGACGGGCTAATCCTTCGATGACAACGGCGGTGACGGAAAGATCGCTACAAAAATAGGTATCTGTTCGCTTGGCGTACTGCTCTGCGAAGCTTTTCATCGTTTCTAATAGTTTATCGTCTTGTTTGGTGTCAGTCATGGATCAGGCTTAATAAATGAGATAAACAGTTAACGACACTCTATCATATCATGATATGCTTTGATCTGTGAATCTCCTTAAATAAAATTTTTATTAATAATGTTTCTCAGAAGAAAAGGCTTGATTTTAGGAGCGATCGCATCTTTATTATTAACCAGTTGTCAAGCATCTCCTCAAGTCAATATCTTAGAAAATATTGCCTATAAAGACTATACTCTCGATGGTCAACCTCGCTCTTTACTCTTAGACTTATATTTACCAGAATACTCATCTAAGCAACCATTACCTCTTATTATTTTTATTCATGGTGGAGGATGGTTGGAAGGAAGCAAAGAAAGTTGTCCAGGAAAACAGGTGGCTCGCTCTGGTTATATTATGGCTTGTATTAATTATCGTTTTAGCTCAGAAGCCTTATTTCCTGCTCAAATTCATGATGTTAAAACAGCAGTGCGTTGGTTAAGAAAAAACGCCTTAAGCTATAATATTAATCCTGATAGAATAGGAGCATGGGGTTATTCTGCGGGAGGTCATTTAAGCGCTCTTTTAGGTACATCTTACGGAATTGCTGAACTAGAAGGCGAAAATAAAGCTAAGATTTCTAGTCAAATTCAAGCGGTGGTTAATTGGTATGGACCAACAGATTTTAGTAAAGTTCCCCCTGCTTTTACTCAAGACATTACACCCGACTTATTAGAAAAGAAGCGTAATAAACCTTGGTTTATCTACACTTTGGCAACCCATCGTTTAATCGGTCGTCCTATCTCTCAGAATCCTGAATTAACCCAGTTAGCTAACCCAATTACTCATCTTGATTCGAGTGATCCACCTATCTTAATTATGCACGGTGAACAGGATCAAGTTGTTCCCATGAGTCACAGTGAAATCCTTAATGATGCGTTAAATAAAAATAGTGTTCCTGTTATTTTTAATCGTTATCAAGATAGGGGTCATAGTTTTGCTGGTCAAAATGGAGAACTTTATGATCCTCAATTGATAAAGGAAGCTTTAGATTTTTTTGATCAGTATTTAAAATCATAATAATTAATTTTATGATTTGATGGGCAAAGCCCATCCTACACCTACATTTGTAGGGGCGCAAGGTTTGCGTCCGTTTACTACCCTGGTTTACATTTTCACCTAGTTATCACCCTATATTTGAAAGCAACCTCGAAATGATTGGAATTTTTATTTTAGGCGATCAATTAACCATTACTCAAGCAGCTTTACAAAGTTGCCAGACTCAAAAAGAAACAACAAAGGTGATCTTAATTGAGTCAGAATATTATCTTCAACAACGTCCTTATCATCAGCAGAAATTAGTGCTGATTTGGTCAGCTATGCGTCATTTTGCAGAGCAATTAAAACAAGATGGATGGCAAGTTACTTATCAAATTAGTCAAGATATTGTAACCCCTTTAACAAGATGGATAGCAGCC
>JBFRWQ010000297.1:0-3854 GCA_051439665.1 Microcystaceae cyanobacterium
TCAATCTCCTAACTTCAATTCATAGTCAAGGACAAACGCCTCCTAACTTACAACCTTTACGAGATATTATTCCTCCCACCTCCCCACCCCCTTTACCCGAAACTCCTCCATCTCCCATCCCTAAACCAGAAGATTTACTTTCCCCTCCCCAACCAATTTCCCCACCTTCACCCTCAACAGAACAAACGATAATAGTGACTCGCTTTATTCTGACGGGAAATACAGTGTTTAGCGATCGCGAATTAAAGGTTTATTTTCCGAGAAATTACTCTTATCAACCCATTCCTCTGTCACGTTTATTAGAAATTACCTCTCAAATTGCCCAACGTTACGCTAAAGCAGGATACAATACCTCTGGCGCAGTCATTGTTCTACCCAAGGAAACACAGGATACAGGGAAAGGAATCGTTGAAATTAAGGTCATTGAGGGAGAAATAGAAGCCATTGAAGTTACTCCTTTTGAATCCTCCCGACTAAATCCTAATTATATCCGTTCTCGTCTAGCTGTCGCCACAGGGAAACCCTTTAATCTCAACCGTCTGCAAGAAGCTTTACAATTATTACAACTTAATCCCTTGATTGAGCGTGTCTCTGCCGAATTATCTGATGGCTCAGATGCAGGAAAAAGCATTTTAAGGGTACAATATTCCACCGCACAGACATTTCATCTAGAAGGCAATTTAGATAATAATCGTGCGCCCAGTATTGGCAGTTTTCAAAGGGGAGTGGGGTTTTTTGAAGATAATTTAGTGGGATTGGGCGATCGCTTGGCCTTTAATTATCGTAATACTGATGGCAGTGATGAGGTGGAAACCTCTTATGAGATTCCGTGGAATCCTTATAATGGGACAGGGAAATTTCGTTATCGAACAATTAATAGTCGGGTTATTCGGGATCCCTTTGCTCAATTTGACATTAGATCGGATTACTCTCAGTATGAGTTCACCCTTCGTCAACCAGTATTCCAAAGACCACAGAGGGAAATTACATTCGGATTATCTTTAGATCGTCAAGAAAGTGGTAATACAGTGCAAGGAATTGGGTTTCCTCTGTCTCCTAGTGCTAATCTTGATGGAAAGACTCGAATTACTACCTTACGCTTTTTTCAAGAATGGTTAGAGCGTCAGCCAAAATCGGTTATTTCTGCTCGTTCTTCCTTTAATTTTGGGATCAATGTCTTAGGAACAACAGAACCATTTGATGCTTCAGTCAATCCCTTTGCTCCTCAAAGTCAATATTTTATGTGGCGAGGACAAGCACAATGGGTGCGAGCTTTGGGCGCAAATGGAATCTTTTTAATGCGCAGTGATCTACAATTAAGTCCAGATCCTCTAGTTGCCTTAGAACAAATTGCATTTGGTGGATTTGGCACAGTACGGGGGTATCAACAAAATTCCCGTTTAACTGACAGTGGGTTAATTTTTACCTCAGAAGCTCGATTACCTTTATATCGTAATCCTGACAATCAAATACGACTCCAATTGATTCCTTTTATTGATTATGGGATCGGTTGGAGTGTAGAGGAATCTGTTCCATCTCCTAATACTTTAGCATCGGTGGGATTAGGGTTACTGTTACAATATCGAGATACAGTAACAGCCCGCATTGATTGGGGAATTCCTTTAACGAATATTGATTCGACGGGCAATACTTTGCAAGAAGATGGGATTTATTTCTCAATTAATTTCCGTCCTTTTTAATTACTAGAAAATTTATGGTAAAAGCAGCAGTAAACATTTACTACTATCTGAAAGTCGGTAGCTTGAACATCGAAAAATTTTATTTTTATCTTTTTGCAAGAACAAAGAGTGAGTTAGGGTACTTTCAACCTTTGCGGTTACTGGTACCCAATATCTACTGCCCTGCAATAAATTGACAGGACTAAGATCAACCGTTATCTAAAGATAACTTAAAGCTCCAGACACAAGATTGTTATTAGTTCAATTTATTGAACGTTACTTATTAGCCATGAAATTAATTTCATGGCGGTTATTTAGGGCAATACAAGATCTGATACCAAATCCGACTTATAAAACCTAGTTTTCCTTTTTTGCCTGAAACCCTCCTGCCTCCTGCCCCCTGCCTTGCTTCATTGATAACTGGGTTTTGTTAACCGGATTTGGTATGATTATATGATCAGATTGTGTCCTAATTATCCATTTCTCCTCACTTTATTAAGTTGCGAGAATTCTGCCGAAGTAAGTCTTATATAGTTCAAAGCGTGGGCGTACACGGTTATTATCATATTCAACTAAGCCTAAACTATGGAGTTTATAGGTTTGTATTGTATCTAGTTCAACACTATTGGTTGCTTTAACGACTTGTTTAAGCGCTTCAATTGTTACAGAATTATTTTGCAATACTTCGAGATAACTTCTCAGATGAGCGCTAAAAATTCCGTTGTCACTAGCATAGTTTTCTAATAAGTCATTAAAACTTAAATTATTTTTACTTAAGTGATAAAATACCAATCGAATGAGATAAGGATGTCCTCCAATTATCTGTTGCAATTTTTCTTGTTCATCCTCACTCAGATTAAGTTGATGTAATTGTGCTAATGTTTGAACTTGGTGGGGGGTAAATTCAGAAAGTTCAATGGGAAGGCCAGCATTGAAGGGGGAGCGATTAATATTAAGAGGGATATAAACTTCGGTAGAATGGGAGAGGATTAAGCGTAATTTTTGCCAAAGTGGGTCAGTTTTACTCTTTTCATGCCAACTTCTTAGGAGTCCAAAAAAGTCTTCTATTACTTTTTGGTATTCAAATAGGCGATCAACAGTATCTAAGGCAATAATTAAGGGGGTTTCAATACTAGGCAGGATATAATCTTCAAAATAACCTGTACAGTTATCATTACTGCCTAAAATATCTGTATCCCAATAGTCTTTGAGATGATTTTCTAGTTTTAACTGACGAATCAGTTGCAGACACAACCAACGTAAGAGTTTATCTAGGTTTTCTAAAATACGAGATTCAACGGCTTGTAAGTCTAAATAGATGGTTTGATAGTCATTGTTAGAAGAATAATTTAATAGACTGTTAATGAGAGATGTTTTTCCCATTAATTTAGGGGCTTTAATCCGAATCAATGCTCCTGTTTTATCTAATGTTTCATAACACAGAGATTCAATGTTATCTCGTCGGATATAGAAGGGGGAATCAGGAGATGTTGAACCACTGGGGAAGGGAATATCGACTGTTGAGGTAATATTATCGTTTTGATTGGGTTTAAGGCTAGTTTGAGAGGCTCTTTCTAAGGCTGCCTTAAAGTTTTTTTTAGTAACAGATTCTCCTAAAGCTTCTGAGAGTTTTTTCCATAGTTGACTACCGATATCTCCTCTCACATAATTAATAGATAGATGATATTGTTCGGCCATTTGTTCATAGGTTAACCCTTGCCATGACCCTTCGAGGACTTGCAGTTCAATATCTTTGAGATTTGCGGAAAAGTGAGACTTGATAAGTTGTTGTGCTGTCTTTTTTACCTTTTGCCATGTTAATTCATCGTATGACATTACTTTAGAGGGATTGGGTAGGTAACTATATCATCTTATTGTAACTGAATCTTAGCTCAAAGACAGACCCCAATTATCAATCAGGTAAAGAGAAGTGGTTGTTGGGCTTTAGCCCTAAATCCCCTTAATGATTCCTCTGTGAGAGGTTGTTGTTGGGCTTTAGCCCTGAATCCCCTTAATTATTACTCCCTAATAACAACAGAGTTTAATAAATCAGACAGAGATTAGGGCATTGCAGTGCGATGCCCCTACAGGTATGCTGTATAAATATAATTTATATCTTTTCTATGATTTAAAGATTGAAATCCCCAGACGAATTGATTTAAACAACAATAGGAG
>JBFRWQ010000298.1:0-2814 GCA_051439665.1 Microcystaceae cyanobacterium
TGGGCTAAATCCTCTTCATAGCTGGCATCCTCTGTTCTATTAATAATAACAACTTCTGTGCCAAAGTGGGCTGCTACGCAGTGCCTTCGGCAGCACATAAACTAAAAATTAATTCACTGCCAAATCTTAACAGACGGTCTTTTTGAGTATAGCTTATGAAATGAGTAAGTTTAGTTAACTTTAGTTAATTTTTTCGGAGCAGTAGTCTAACCCTGAATATTTAATCAAGGTGTGGGCGCAAGCCTTGCGCCCCTACACAAAGGTAGCTGGCAAGTGATTTGATTAATAATCTAATAATTGAGGTTTAATCACTTGAAATAGGGTTGCGCCGCCATTAGGTATGCCATCATAAACAATGATTACCTTATACACAGAACGACTTCCTTCTATAACAGTAAGTCCTTCTGCTTTTGCGCCTTCAGGGGTTGGAATCTCACCTAGCAAGGTGATTTGTGATTCTTTTGGCTTATCTTTGCCTGGTATCGTATCTACTCCATTCCAAAAATAAAGTTGATAGGGACCAAACCCATCACCAACCGGACCTGCAATAATCAAAAAGCCATCTTCTACTTTGGTTATATCTCGTATTCCATTGCCCCCTAAATTCACATATCGTATTTCGTAATGAGGTTCACTATAGGATAGCTCCTCGAATTTAGTAACCACAACAGGAACATAGTTTAAGCGTAAAACTGGACCTCTGAATCCTAGATATATTTGGTCACCATCAACCGCAATTCCTTCAATATCGATCCCATTTTCTTTACTGGGAATTTTAGCAAACAAACTTAGTACTTTGTCTTTCAGGATAATTGGTTGAATGCTGGCACTTTCGATCTTACTATTTGCTTCTCCTGTTTCAGAGTTCAGCGTTAATTTAAAAAGACTGTTTCTTTGATCTTCTGCTATAACCGTCTCTATTCTCTCTCGGTTTTCTTGATAGGTATTTTGGGATTTAACTGTTTTACGCTTTGCTGAGTGAGAACCAATAATAAATAGAGTATTATCTCGACCGAGTTCCATTCCTTCAATGTCAAATTCCTCTTGTTGGCTTTCTTCTGAGATAGGTAGCTTAATCCCATGATTGACCTCGTACACCTCATATACGTTATCTTTAACCTGATCTAGCACTTGAATCTTCTTTCTAGTCTCATCAGAACCAATGATCAGAAATTGACCCAAAGAAGCGATCGCACTGATATCTTCATCTTTGTGAATTTTGCCGATAAATTCTACTAAACCTAATTTTTCAATCATTACTTGTTACCTCAACTAAAGATTAGCTACAAAGGCCATTATTCATCCTATGATCGTTGCCTTACAATGTCTATTGATTGATAACAGAATAAAATAAATATTTACAAAAATTAATTATTTTTCTATCACTAATCTCAATGATTAATAGTAGCACAGGCATCTTGCCTGTAGTCAGCCCAACATCTTGCCTGTGAGCAGCGTTAAGAAACCAATAGAGACGCTGCATACAACGTCTCTACGAAAGAGATAACTAATCTCAGATTTGGGATTAGATACCCTTTTGGGTTAATTAATTATTAACTAGCAGAAGAAACCTCTTCTTCAGAAGCTTGATGCTGACGTTCGAGGGTTTCAATGGCTGCATTAAGTCCTGCTAACCGTGCTTCGAGGTCGTTACGCATCCATTTCATGAATTTTAAGCGTTTTTCTTCGTAGTCTTTGCGAGAACAAGAAGAACTTTTCCCACAACCGAACAAATCCCATAATGGCAACATAAGAGCGACTCCTTGTGAATAAAAGAAAAGAGCATCTCTATTGTAAAAGCAACTACTGGCTACTGGTGACAGATTCAATCAGCGATCGCACCTCAGCCGTCCCTTCAGAGGGTTCAAAACTGGTGGGAAACTTACCTTTTGTGACCATACGGAAGCCAACAGGGGCAAGACCAAGTAATCCTTTTAAATCACGGAAATAGTTGCCAATAACCATTAAAGCAAACTTTCGTTCATCTACCCATCCCCCATCTTTAACCAGAGAAACAAGGACTTTACGATGGCGAACGGGGAGGCTATCGTTAGCAGAGGTACGGTCTAAAATTTCCCCTTTAATCTTACTAATTTGATCCATTGGGGCAACCTCCATCGGACAGACGGAATTGCAATAATAACATCGAGTACAGCCCCAGACCCCGTCTTCAGTTTGGTTATATTGATCTAAGCGGCTTTCTGTCCCTTGATCTCGGTTATCTGCTACCATGCGATAGGCTTTAGCAAGGGCGTGGGGGCCAACAAATTGAGGATTAACCGTCTTGGCATTACATTCAGAATAACAAGCCCCACATAGAATGCAGTTGCCCATTTTCTCTAATTTTTCCCGTTGTTCAGGGGTTTGTCGGAATTCTCCTTCGGCAAGGGTTCGGGCTTCACTGCTAACATAAGGATCAACTCGTTCTAAATCGTCCCAAAAACGAGTCATGTCAACGATTAAGTCTTTGATAATAGGTAAGTTACCCATTGGGGCTACGTTAATGGTTGGTGTCTCTCCATTTAAGTTGCCTAGCCTTTGAATTTCACTGCCAATATTTTCTTTACAGGCTAAAGCAGAACGACCATTAATTCTCATGCCACAACTGCCACAAATGGTATTGCGACAATTCTTACGAAAGGCTAAACTGCCGTCTAATTCCCACTTAATAAGGTTTAAACAGTCTAAAATGGTACTGGAAGCCTCCACATCTAGGGTATAGGATTGAATGCGAGGCGATTGGTCAGGATTTTGGCGAACAATATTTAAACAGACTTGCATGAGGGGTCTCAAAATTTTATCTTCTTTTCTAGT
>JBFRWQ010000299.1:0-3524 GCA_051439665.1 Microcystaceae cyanobacterium
AAGAAGGAAAGATTTATCTAGTGGATTTTGGCGCAGTACAGAATGCTTATTACAGCACTTTTTTAGGGGGAAGTACTACCATTGGTACATTTGGCTATATGCCTTTAGAACAGGCCAATGGTAATTCGGTTCCTGCTTCTGATTTGTATAGTTTAGGGGCAACTTTATTAGCACTTGTAACCCGTTGTTCACCAGAGAAATTTTGTCAAGGTTTAAGATTTGAAATTCCTACTAATCTGAATTTATCTGAAGAATTTACAGACTGGCTAGAAACCCTGTTAGAACCTGATGTTGATGAACGCTTTCTATCAGCTAAAGAAGCCTTGAATGCTTTGCAAAATTCTCCGAAAAAGAGTAAGGATAAAAAAGTATGGATAGTGGGGATAGCGACAATAATGGGAATCGGTTTAGTTATGGCTGCCTCATCTAGCTTATCTATGTTTAATCAAGACAAATGGGCAATTTTAAATCGCTTAGGTTTTCCCATTCCTAATGGACTTTGTTATGACAGAGCATTAACAATTAATTATGGAAAAACTGGCGGACGTTTTCCTGAAATAAGTTTATCTGAATGTATAAAATGGGGAATCATGGAGAATCTACCAGAAATAATAGAAGTATTAATTGATCAAGGGGCTGATGTTAATTACAAGTATGGTAGAAGTAATTATCAAACACCTCTACATTTGGCATTGTCGTCTAATCAATCTGAAATAATAGAACTACTAATTCAGAATGGTGCTAATATTAATGCTCAAGATAAAAATGGGCAAACACCTCTACATTTGGCATCGCAGTCTAATAATCTTGACAAAATAGAAGTATTAATTCAGAGTGGTGCTGATATTAATGCTCAGGATAGGGAAGGTAAAACTCCGCTTGATTATGCAATAGAGTATGGTTATCAACCCAATATAGACTTGTTAATTAATCATAGAGATAAGGCTACTAAAAACTAAACCACAAAGGTTTATTATCTTAGATAACAGACAGTACTTAAAACCCGCAATCTTATGAAACTTCATCATTTACTCATTCCTGTTGCCATTATTGCTGTTGCTGCTTTGGCAGTAGGTGTGTATCAAGCCAACAGCGCTCCCTTACCCGATGGTTTTCCCTCACCGACTCCTCCCAACCAGATAGAAGTCAAAGAATATCCTCCCTACCGAGCAGCCACTTATCCCACACAAGGTAACTTCTCTCAAGCAGCCAGTAATGCCTTTTATCCCCTATTTCAGCATATCAGCGCTAATAATATCTCCATGACTGCCCCAGTTGAAACCCGTTATCCGATTAGTACTTTAGAGGGGGATTTGTCAGGGGAAGCAACTGTCTCATTTTTGTATCGTAATCTTGAGATTAATCCGAGTGAAATTGATAGTCAGATTGAAGTAAAAGATATTCCTGCCATGATGGTAGTCAGTTTGGGTTTAAAAGGTGCATATAGTTACGAGAGCTATCAAGATGGCTTAAAACAGCTAACAGAATGGTTAAATAAGCGCCCTGAATATGAAAGAGTGGGAAGTCCTCGTCGTTTCTTCTATGATGGTCCTTATGTTCCTGATGCGCTTAAGCGTAGTGAGATCCAAATTCCGATTGAGAAACGGTAAAGGTTCAAGATCATTATAAGCTAAAGGAGTTGCTTCATTGATTTTGTGATGTCTTCTTTAGCCACTCCCCAGTTGATTCTCGAAACATTACTGCCTTCTTTGCGGATAGCAGCGGCCTATGCTCGTCAAATTCAGTCTCAAATCCAAGCGCTGCCCAGTAAAACCGAGATGGATAATCATTTTGGTCAAGCGCTAACGGCTGCTGACTTAGGAGTCCAAAATTTCATCGAAGTTGCTTTATTAGCCCACTTTCCACAGATTCATTTTTATGGGGAAGAATGGGAAAAATCACGAAATACTCAGTTTTTCAAAGGTCAAAACTTAGGAAAATCAGGAGACTATTTGATTACCTTAGATCCTATTGATGGAACTCGTTTCTATTTGGATGGACATGATAATTATCAAATTATCCTCAGTATTTTGGGTCATGATGAATATGAAGCAGTGATCGCTGTTTCTCCTGCTATCAATCGTTATTATTATGCTTTGCGAAATCAAGGGGCTTATAGCGGAAATTTAAGCGCTTCTCTTGAGCAATGTCAGTCTTTAACCGTAAGTTCTGATGATGCACCTTTATTATTAGGGTGGGGGATGACGGATTTAAAGTCAGTATTGAGCGCTCGCTATCAAATCATCGATGTGATGACAGATTATGGCACAAACAAAAGGATTCCTAATGTAAATGGAATGTTTGGTGGCGAACTAGCAGGGGCAATCATTCGTAAGGGAAATTGGATTGATGGCGCTGCATTAGCGTTTATGGCGCAAGAAACAGGATATATTGTCACGACTCATCAAGGAGAAGCACCTCCCCCATTATGGCAATGTGAGAATTACTATCGTCCAGGATTGATTGTGGCAGCCAATGATAAAATTCATCAAGATATATTAGAAGCAGTGAAAAATTGACCATGAATCAATACTCATCTGGTATTAATGAGTGGTATCCTGTTCTTTCGGTTCAAATATTAGAAGAACAGAACAATTTAGTCGCAATAAGATTATTAGAAGAAGATATAGTCCTCTGGAAAACGAATAATCAAGTTTACGCATGGCAAGACCGATGTATCCATCGAGGGACTCGGCTTTCAATGGGTTATATTGATCAAAGTTGCTTAGTGTGTCCTTATCACGGGTGGCAATATGATCAAACAGGGCAATGTATCTATTATCCGTCTCATCCTAGCTTAAAACCATCTAAAAAAGTAAAAGCAGTAACTTATCACGCTCAGATAGCTTATAGCATGGTTTGGGTTTGTCTAGGTCAACCTGCTTATGATCTTCCTCCCTTTTCCGAGTGGAATGATCAAGGGTATCGACAGATCTTATGCGGCGCTTATCAATTTAAAGCCACTGGGGTTCGGATTGTCGAGAATTTTCTAGATGTCGCTCATTTTGCCTTTATTCATCCTAATCGTCTTGGTACAGTTGAACAGACTGAGATTCCAGATTATCAAGTCGTAACTAATGAGAATGGGATTACTGCCTCAAATATTCGAGTTTTTCAACCAAATCCCGATGGCTCAGGTAAAGCAGATTGGGTAACATATACTTATAAGGTCTATCGGCCACTGGTCGCTTATTTTCGCAAGGAAGGAGAACGAAAATTAGCGATTTTACTGATGGTAACACCGATAGATGAAGCTAACTCCTTAGTGTGGATGGCGATGGCCACTAATCAGCGTGAAGGAACAGAGGAAGAATTACGGCAGTTTCAAGATGAAATTGTTGAGCAAGATCGACAGATTGTGGAATCTCAGCGACTTTCCCTATCAGGAGAAGAAACCATACCTAAAATAACGAGCGAGAGATAGCCACGTCCTTTGAAGGCTTTAGTCGAGCGGTAGAGGGTTTTAACCCTCAGTTATATGTTATGATGGGAATGCCTTCCACGGTGAAAAACCCGTGCGGTTT
>JBFRWQ010000300.1:0-3238 GCA_051439665.1 Microcystaceae cyanobacterium
CCAATGGGGAGATTTTAGGCGCACAAATTGTCGGGACAATGGCGGGAGAATTAATTCATGAGATTGTGTTGGCGATGAATCATAATTTAAAAGTTTCTGATTTAACAGGAATTCACATTTATCCAACTCTTTCTGAAGTGAATAGTAAGGCGGCTTTACAGTTCAAGAAAGAAAAATATGCTCAAAATAAAAACTTACAAAATATTCTAGCCTCGTTGTTTAATTTACTACGGCGCTATAATTAACTTGAATCATCGAGGCTCTTCTAGAGTTAAGGGGCAGAATGTTATGGTTGTTACATTTCATTCTTTTTTCCCAGTTCCATAAAAGCGATCAGTTTTGCTGATCACCATAAAGTCAGGAGAGCCATCTTTCAATTATGTATGAGGAAAACAGATGAAAACTTCTGTGAAGCAAAGTCAACTCAAAATGCTATATCAAGAAGATGAATTTCTTTGGTTAACGGAAATGGTTAAACTACTGAGGGAAAATCGTCTTGAAGAGTTAGATATTGAGAATTTAGTTGAGGAGTTAGAAGCTTTGGGAAGACGAGATAAAAACCGAGTAGAAAGCTTTCTCAGACAGATTATTATTCATCTTTTATGTTTACAGTACTGGACAGCAGAATATGACTATAATCATCGGCATTGGCAAGGAGAAATTGCAACCTTTAGAATTCAATTAAATCGGGCATTGACAACAAATCTTAAGCAACATTTAGGGAATAATTTAGAAGATATTTATCAAGAAGCAGTCTTTATTGTTAATCAGAAAACAGGGTTAACGATTGATACATTTCCTGTTAATTGTCCTTATTCTTTAACACAATTATTAGATAAAAACTGGTTTTCTTAACAATTATTAATTTATTTTATTTGTAGGGGCTAGTTTTGCAAAAAGCTATGTTCTGCCAGTGTTTAACTCTCATTTTAACCCGCCCTGTATTGCAATACTGTTCGGATCACAAAAATCTGGGTGTGGGAGAGAGAGGGGAGTGTGGGGAGAGGGGGGAGAAAAATCTTCGCTATGACAACCGAAATTAATCTTAACCGAACAGTATTGATACACATCCAACTTATAAAACCCTCCTATAGCTCTACACATTTAGGTTAGGACAATCAAACATAGCTGTGATCCCTTTCATAGTAGGGAAGATCATTCTTCATTCTTCATTCTTCATTCTTCACTCTGCGTTTAGCTATAACTCCTGCCCCTACTCACTTATAGCCATAAATGCAGAATCTTAGCAATAAAGGCTTACAAGGGTCAAAATTAACCCTACTCTGGTTCAAACTGAGTCAACTCATAGAGTCAATGAGTCCATAACTCTTTAAAAAATGTTAACAGATATGACCATAAATCCTAACACCCAGAGCGTGAAACGCCCGATCCCCTATTCAAAAATTTATTGCTAATAGTTTTCAACTATTTGAAACGCAGTGATAGTCAGGGTTTTAGCTAATTTCGTCTCTCCCAAGACAGTTGAGTACATTTCTAAGTAACTCAAGAAAACTGACTGAACTCATAAATGAACTCACCAAAAATTAACTTGGTATAAAGAATATATCGTTTCTGATTAATGGAAAGCCACTTAGGTACAGCATTAAAAGAAATTAGTCTATTTTCATTTTTATTCTTAAAAGTTATGAGTAATTCACCCTTATCTGCCACTGCTTCCTACCAAATCCTTGATGTTTCTAGAACTGAGCGCTGGTTTATTCAGCACCGTCTCCAAGAATTATCCATTAACTGTTCTTGTCCTTCAGATGGGACATTGTGGGTTGAAGTTCATCATGGACTTGAAGCATTACTGGTTCGTAGCACTTTTTATCATCTAAACGCTTCTCGCCAAGAACAAGTTGACTGGCTAGAAAGATGTTGGAGTACTGCTAACTGTACTTCCGATTATTCTTAATTCCCATTAAACTATCCACCCTCTGACAAACTCAACAACAACAATTATTATGACCCAAGTAACAACATCAGTCCGCAGTTTCGAGCAAATGGCCGAGAATCCTATCGGTTTAGGATTAGAAGTAACCACACCTGTTTGTGACGGACTTAACCAAGCGCTGGCCAGTTTTCAAGCGCTTTATCTCCAATATCAGAAGCATCATTGGTTGGTTGAAGGGTCAGAATTTTATTCACTCCATCAATTCTTTGATGAAAGTTATGGTGAAGTGCAAGAGCATGTTCACGCATTAGGGGAAAGATTAGACGGTTTAGGTGGAATTCCCGCCGCTAGTTTTGCTAAGTTAGCCGAACTTTGCGCTTTTACCCCAGAAGAAGATGGCGCTTATGACTGTCGTGGTATGGTTGAGCATGATTTATCAGCCGAACAAGAGATTATTACGTTACTACGTCGTCAAGCAGCACAAGCCGAAAGTGTGGGCGATCGTGCAACTCGCTACCTCTATGAGCAAATTCTCTTAGCCACAGAAGAACGAGCTTATCATCTAGATCATTGGTTAGCAGAAGACAGTTTAACGGCTGCTTTTGTCGCTAAGTCAGCCGAATAAGTAATTGACCTTTACTTGTCAATTGAATTCCGTGTTTTAACTAGGTTAACGGTGGGAAAGTGTCTTTAAGGATATTTCCCTTGCTCTTTCCCATGTAAACGTTTATGTGTTGGAAAGATGTAAGTTACCCTAGTTTTTTTCAATATTTTTATATTAGGTTAAAATGATTCAAGTAAGCACAATCAGTCTAAGTCATTCAGTTTATAGGAAATGAGGCAGGAATTATGAATCTAAAAGATTACCCTTTTGCTCAAGAATTAATTACTGATCATCAAGGTCAGATCCAGCAAGTTATCCTTAATATTAAAGATTATAAACAAATAATTGATGTTTATGAAGATACAGCCCTCTATCGTGCTATGATGGAAGTCAAAGATGAAAAACCTTTAACCCTTGAGGAAGCCTTACTTGAATTAGAAAAAGAATGAAAACCAATTACCTTCCTACTTTTATCAAAGATATTAAAGCTTTGAAAAGTACCCCCTATTATGAGACTATCTATCAGTTTGTTTTTGATGAAGTTTTAGCTTATAAACATTTGAATGAGATAGACAATGTTAAGAAATTAAAAGGAGAAGATAATGCCTATCGAATTCGTGTAGGGAACTATCGAATTGGATTTTTTGGAGAAAATGATACCATTACTTTTGTGCGTGTGCTTCATCGTCGAGAATTTTATCGTTATTTTCCTTAGTGTGATTGCTTTACCAAATGACTGA
>JBFRWQ010000301.1:0-2863 GCA_051439665.1 Microcystaceae cyanobacterium
CCGTTAACAGTCGGGTATTACAGTCCCCCCTTTCTGGAGTCACCGACTTAGTATTTCGGCGCTTGGTGCGTCGTTACGCCCCCCATTCCATGATCTACACAGAGATGGTAAGCGCTACCGAAATTCATCACCTCAAGCAATTACCAAAAGTAATGGAAATTGATCCCGATGAACAACCCATCAGTATCCAACTATTCGACTGTCGCCCCGATTTTATGGCAGAAGCAGCCCAAAAAGCCGTCTTAGAAGGGGCAAAAACTATCGACATTAATATGGGATGTCCCGTGAATAAAATTACCAAAAAAGGCGGCGGATCTTCCCTCCTACGACAACCAGAAGTGGCTGAAGCCATTGTTAAAACAGTGATTAAAGCAGTAGATGTTCCTGTCACCGTCAAAACCCGCTTAGGCTGGAATGAACAAGAAATTTCTATCTTAGACTTTGCCAAGCGCCTCGAAGATGCTGGCGCTTCCCTCTTAACCCTCCACGGCCGCACTCGCACCCAAGGCTATAATGGATCAGCTAATTGGGATTGGATTGCTCAGGTAAAATCAGCCTTATCCATCCCTGTGATCGCCAATGGAGATATTTTTTCAGTGGAAGCTGCCCTTAACTGCTTAGAACAAACACAAGCAGATGGTGTGATGTGTTCACGGGGAACATTGGGTTATCCTTTCCTTGTAGGGGAAATTGATTATTATTTAAAAACGGGTGAAAGATTACCTAAACCCACAGTCATTGAACGGTTAATCTGTGCCAAAGAGCATTTAAGACAGCTATGGGAATATAAGGGGAAACGAGGGATTTACCAAGCCCGTAAACATTTAGCATGGTATTGTAAGGATTTTGAAGGGGCAGCTTCTTTAAGGGATCAAATGTTTCAAATTGAAACAGTAGAAGCAGGAGAACAGTTATTAGATACAGTAATCAGTAATCAGTAGGATGGGCTTCGCCCATCAAATCATAGAATGAAAGCACAATCTATTGCCTCATTTTAGTTAAGATTGCTTCACCTAATTTGGTGGATTACAATGAGGCTTTTTATAGGGCTAAAGCCCAACAACAGCCATTCCTAATTTCCTTATTTTAATTGTGTCAGTCCACTACAAATTATCAGTTCTTCTGATCACAATAACTTCAGAAGCGCCTTATTTAACAATTTTAAAAAGAGTGGTAACAATAATTTTAAGATCATTCCACAGATTAGCTTGACTGATATAGGTCATATTTAAAGATAGCTTGTGAGGCATAATTGTTTCGATATAATAATTCTCAGGATCATTAACCGATGCTAAAAGATCATTTTCATTGCGAAACTGGATTGAGGCTAAATCCGTAATTCCTGGACGCACTGCTAAAACTTGGCGCTGTTGTTCACTATACAAAGAAACATAGCGAGGGACTTCAGGCCGAGGTCCAACAAAACTCATTTGTCCCCGTAAAACATTTAGTAATTGGGGTAATTCATCCAATTTATACTTGCGCAAGAAGTGACCACTACGGGTAATACGAGGGTCTTCTCCAACAGTTAATAATTTACCCTTTTTTTCTGCGTCGCTAACCATTGTGCGAAACTTAAATATCTCAAATTCCTTTCCTTCTTTTCCCACTCTGACTTGTCGAAAGAAAATTGAACCAGGGGAGTCTAATTTGATCCAAATAGCAATGGGAATTAAGACAGGTAATAAGACCATCAGACCTAAAAAGGCGACAACTATATCAAATAATCGTTTAAAATCCATTGGCTTAATCAAATAATTTGTTATGGAATCAAGGTTATCTTACCCTATCCCTGATCTTTTTTGCCAAGCTCACCCGAAGAACTCATGGTGTAATCTCCTGATTTTCCGCCTGTTTTGCGTAATAAATGGATGGACTCAATCCTGATCGACTTCTCAAGCGCTTTGGCCATGTCATACAGGGTTAAGGCCGCCACTGAAACCGCCGTCAAAGCTTCCATTTCTACCCCTGTCTCAGCCTTAGTTTTAACCGTTGCTTCAATGCGATAGCCTGGTAACTCACTATCAGCTATCAAATTCACTTCGATTTTTTGCAAAGGAAGGGGATGACACAGAGGAATTAAGGTAGCTGTTTGTTTGGCGGCCATGATTCCTGCTAATTTTGCCGTTCCTAAAACATCTCCTTTGGGTGCATTTCCCGCTTCAATAGCACTAAAGGTAGATTTTGACATGATCACTGTCCCGACGGCCACTGCTTCCCGAATTGTCCTAGATTTCTCGGAAACGTCCACCATTTGGGCTTCTCCTTCAGTGCTAAGATGGGATAGGGAAGGGGCAGAAATTTTTTCTTGCGTCATAGTTAATCTCTGTGCTATGATAATGAATCGTGAGCAAAAGTTAAGGGCTTGTAGCTCAGTGGATTAGAGCACGTGGCTACGGACCACGGTGTCGGGGGTTCGAATCCCTCCAAGCCCGTTCAGTACGAATCATAGCAGAAAAGCTTTAGAGTAGAGAGCATCTACTTTAGTTCGATCTTATTATTTGCAAATAACGCTATATTGCAAGGTGGGTTGAATAACCACACCATTAAATGCCATCATACACAAAATTAGCGGCTCACCATGATTACCCGCCTCGTAATGAATTCCAAGGCTAATAGAGGACGTTCATTCAAATGAACTATGATTGAGCAATTAGTTATCTTTAGATAACGCTACTTATTAGCCTTGTCAATTTATTGCAAGGCGGTGTTTGTAACCATTCAGATCAATTTATGGCAAGAGTTTCTTGATTAAATGCCAAAGGACATCCCAACAAAGCAAATTACTCAGATAAGGCTTTTACTAAATCTTGTCCAGATAAATCTCTTGGCAACTTCATGAAGCAAATACCTCATCTTGGAC
>JBFRWQ010000302.1:0-6606 GCA_051439665.1 Microcystaceae cyanobacterium
AGCATCAGCAAACGCCTTAGCAGTATCATCTAACAATTGACGTTGCTCTGGCGTAGGTTGAACTTTGACTACTAGCGTTAAGACTTGTTTCATTCACCCAAAAAACTCACTATAATGAATCATAACCTATAAAGCGGTGCTACGCAAGTCCGAACTTTGTTGGTTGCAATTCCTCTCGACGCTCCCCTACGGTAGAGCCTGAGTCTCTTTGTAATATTAAAGCAACTGTGTTAAATCCTATGGTTGATATAGATAAGAGGTGGATTAGCTGATTTTATTCTCTTAAGATTTTATTTATAAAGAGACTGAGCATCAAGCAGCTTTTTGAGCTACGATAAATACTGCTTTTCCTTGATCAGGTTGCCATTGGTAGTCTATTTTGAAGCCAGCATTAGTTAAACTTTCCTCTAATTCCTTAACTGTAAAAACCTTAACTAAGGGCATAAATCCTAATAGTTTACCAATCGGTGCTATAAATTGTAGAATCTTCATCGTTTCTGCTAAACACATTGTACTGGTCACAAAAATTCCTTTCGGTTTTAAGATTTGATAAACTTTAGTAATGACTTCTTCTTTATTTTCTAATAGATGTAGAATACTCAATCCTAAAACTGCATCATAAGTTGAGTCAGGGACAGATAACTCATCAATAGTCAACCGTTCAAAGATGACATTTTCTATCTTATTGTCCTTGGCTTTACTTTGAGCAATTTTAATCATTTTTTCAGAAAAATCAATGGCTCGAATGGTTTTGACAGAAGGGGCGTGAATCATAGCCGTTGATCCAGTACCGCAACCGATTTCTAAAACTTCCATGTCTGGCTTAAAATAGTCTTGAGTAACCTTGAGTTTTTTCTGATAAGATGTTTCATCAGCAATGGGTTGCTCTGCATATTCATTGGCAATTTTATCCCAGAATTTAGTTGATTGATTCATGGTAATTAGTGAGTAAAATCATATTATAGCATTAAGCAAATCCTTGAATGGCTAGGGTTAACCCTGGTTGATAGATATTAACAAACATCGTTTTACCATCAGGTGCAAAACAAACCCCTGCAAATTCACTATTGTTTAACGCATTCTTAGCCAAACGATATAATTTTCCATCAGTGGTTAATCCGATTAAAAATTGTTGCCCTCTGCCATCTTCACAGAGGATAAAATCCCCAAAAGGACTTAAGATTAAATTATCAGGATAATCTAACACATCTTGACTAGGAGATTCAGCAAATAACCTGAGCATTTCTGTTTGTGGGTTATAATGAAAAACCTGTCCCATTCCTGCATTTCCCCCATTGGTGCAAGTCCAATATACCCCATCTTCTGCCCATGCTAACCCTTCTCCCCGTCGGAAAATGGCTGCTCCTTTGGATTGTGCTTCATAACGTATAATATCTTGATCGGGATCAACATTTTCTATCGGTACCCATGTTGTTTTAAAGGGTTTATTCAAAGGAAAATTAGTTCCTGTATCAATTTTAGGATTGCCCTCAATAACTAAGGCTTCTAGTTTTCCGCCTTCACTTAATTTCCCTGCAACTTTGGGAAGAAAACGATAAAAACAACTATCTGTTTGATCTTCAGTTTGATAGATATAATTAGTTGTGGGATCGACTGCGATCGCTTCATGGCGAAATCTTCCCATTGCGATTAAAGGAGTCGGCTCAACTTGTTTGCCAAAAGGGGAAACTTCAAAATTATAGCCATGTTTTCGTTTAACAGAGCGGGGATCAGACGATATATAATCTGTTGGGGTTGTGGTATCTTCTTCACAACTAATCCATGTTTGCCAAGGGGTTGTACCTCCTGCACAATTGCGGTTTGTTCCGTTTAAACTGACAAATTCTTCAATTAAATTATTATCTTGATCTAAGATAACTGTGGTTGTTCCGCCCTTACTTTGTGGGTCATATTTTTTAGACAGATCACCTTGTACCGCTAATTGTTCAGGAGGACTTAATTCATGGTTACGGACTAAAATAGTATGGTTATTTGCTCCTTGAAAACTAGCCATTCCATCGAATGCAGTGGGAACAGGATACCCATCGCTCATTTTACGCCCAATGCGAGAAACAACCTGATAACTAAACCCTTGAGGTAAATCGATAATGCCCTGAGTATCAGGAATTAATTGACCAAACTTATCCGTATAAATTGAACGACCTTTGGCCATATTTCCATACAAGTTCTTGAAAGGAGAAGCAAAGGCAGTTGTTACTGCACTTGTTCCCATAAGTAGTAAGAAAGTTCGTCTTGAAAGTTTCATATTTAATAAATCATTATAGATTCGTAGTAAGGGCTTGAGCTAGACTATAAGCCTCAAGGTGCTTACTACAAACTTTATCTTAATGCACCATTCTAGCTAAAACAATCCAGTAGTGGATTAACAGAGTGAATTTTACCGCAAAAAAGGGTGGGAAGCCTCCTATTTCCAGATCATATTCCCCCTCTCTAAGCTAATATAAGTCTGATTTGGTATAACTGGTCACTTATCACTGAAATGACCGTTCAAATTCTGTAACGTTATCACTCTTCAGCTTATGCTATGGTGATAAGCGAAGCCTCTCAACCACTGGATTGTTAGGTAGCTCCTAAGCATTTACCAAATATATCTTGGTGATTTTAATTTTTCTGTGGAAATTTGGGTATTCTAGACATTAAGAAACTTTGATTCCCCTACTGCTCTATGGTAGTACAGATCAGGTGTTAGAACATAGGCAATATTAAAAATCAGCTTGACAGCTTACGTTTGCCTTTTGATACCTTACCATAAAAATAAAATCCCGTTCCAACTTGGGAAGCGTAATCGTTGCTTGACTTTGGCAGGAAGAAAACATGAGTAGCTATCACTCCAACCCTCGATTTTCCGTTGACTCTTTCGATAACTCTGACTTAGATGACATAGCTCAACTTTTTGATGCATTTGAGCAAGATGAGCCTGAACCAGATCCCAATCTAGCAAAGTGGGTCAATGGCGGCCAAACTGAAAATGAAGGGGAAAATAGGGAAAATAAAAAGTATCAAGACGAATTTGATGATGATTTAGCCGATTTATTCGATGAAGCTTCCCCAACGCCATCCTATCAATCCAAGGAGTCAGACCAAGGAACCTTTTCTTCTCTCCCTTCAGATGAAGAACTGGCCAATTTATTTGGTGAATTTGGGTTAGACTCACCAGATCCTCCTTCTATTGCCCCTCAAATCCCCCCTACTCCCCCTGAACCAGACGATAATGACCAAGAATTACTGAATCTTTTTGAAGATGATCAGATAGAAGTAGATATTTTAGCAGAACCCCCCTCTACTGCCTCAGAAGATAGATTTGATGTACTAGATGATCTTAAATCTCTGTTAAGCGATGATTTTGGTGATGAGGTAGAAGAGCCTCCTGTTCCTGTGGTAACACCTCAAGCGAGCGCCAAGCAGCTACCAGATAGCTCCCCTGTTTTATATCAAGTCATAGAAGAGCTAGGAAGTTTCATCCAAAAATCTGCTCATCCTGAACCTATACCCGATTTTGCAGCCTTAGAAGCGTTAATTGACGCACCTGCGAGTCTTGAGCAACCAGAAATCGTTTCAGAAGTGGCTACCCCTGCGATCCAGCAGGGCAAAGATAAAGCATGGGATGACATGGAAGAGCTGGCCAGCGCAATGGGTCATAAAATTGGCTCAGGGGTCAGTTCAGGGAGTACATCAGGTAGTTCAGTTAAAGCCAATCGACCCTCAAAACTGAAAGGCTTTGAAGAAACCGTTCGGGTATCTGTTAAGCAACTAGATAACCTCAGTAACTTAATTGGGGAATTAGTGGTTAAACGTAACCGTTTAGAACAGGATCAGGAAAGATTAGGGCAGTTTTTAGATAATTTACTCAACCATGTTCAAAGCTTGAGTGATGTAGGCGGTCGAATGCAGGATCTCTACGAACGAACCCTACTAGAAGGCGCATTACTCGCTACTCGATCGCGTGAGCGAAATATTCCTGATCCTAACGCCTCTCTTACCGCCACCCAAGATGGTGGAAACATCACCCAATCTTCCCCAGCAGAAGATAATCAAGACTTAGACGCATTGGAAATGGATCGCTTTACGGGCTTCCATTTACTCTCCCAAGAGATGATTGAGTTAATTGTACGGGTGAGAGAAGCCACTTCTGATATTCAATTTTTGGTGGATGAAACCGAACAAGTCGGACGTAGCCTACGTCAAAGCACAACCCAGCTTCAAGAGGGGATGACCAAAACCCGCATGGTACCCTTTGGTCCAAGCGCTGATCGCCTAGTCCGTCCCGTTCGTGATATTTCCCGTCAACTGAAAAAACAAGCCCGTCTGAATGTTGAAGGAAAAGATGTTCTGATTGATAAAATGATCCTCGAACATCTATCGAGTCCTCTGACTCACCTAGTCAATAACGCAGTGACCCACGGCATTGAATCCCCCGATATTCGGCAAAAAGGTGGTAAATCACCTGAAGGACAGATTAATGTGCGCTCCTTCCTCCAAGGGAATCAAACTGTGATTAGCTTTGCTGACGATGGAGGAGGAATTGACCCCGAAAAAATCAAACGAAAAGCGATCGAAAAGAACTTAGTATCAAAAGAAGACGCACTCGCCTTAAATAATAGTGAAATTTACGATTTTCTCTTCCATCCTGGTTTTAGTACCAAAGAGCAAGCCGATCAATTTGCTGGACGGGGTGTGGGATTAGATGTGGTGCGAACCAGTTTAAATGATATTCGTGGTAGCGTTACCATTGATTCAGAAATTGGCAAGGGAACAACCTTTACCATTCGGCTGCCTTTAACTCTCAGTATTTGTAAAGCGCTTTGTTGTTTGAGTAATCATGCTCGAATTGCCTTTCCAATGGATGGGGTAGAGGATATGAAAGACTACGCCATGGCCGATTTACCCACCAACGAGCAAGATAAGCCCTGTATTCGTTGGGGTCAAAGTCTTCTACCCATTTACTCCCTCAGTGACTTACTCACCTATAATCGTCAACTGAGCCGAGGGAATATTTACGGTGGAAAACCATCCGACGATACCATTTCCATTGTGATTCTGCGAGGTGCAGGAAGTTACCTTGCGATTCAAGTTGATCAGGTAGTCGGCGAACAAGAGATCGTAATTAAGCAAATTGAAGGACCAGCCCCCAAACCCCCTGGCATTGCCGGAGCAACAGTACTAGGGGACGGGACAATTATGCCCATTGGGGATGTCTTAGAATTGATTGAAATTGCCAAAGGGCGGATTCGTACCGATGGAAGTGGTAGTCTGTGGCGGACTTCTCAATTATCTTCCTCAAGAACCTTAACCTCTACCGGAGAGAGCAAGCGTCAAAGTGAACCCACGGTCTTGATTGTGGATGACTCCCTCACAGTGCGTCAATATCTATCTCATAGTTTTGGCAAAGCAGGATATCGGGTAGAACAAGCCAGAGACGGTCAAGAAGCGTGGGAACAACTGCGGTCAGGCTTACCCTGCGATATTGTCTTCTGTGACATTGAAATGCCCCGTATGAATGGGCTAGAATTACTCTCTAGTCTGCAAAAAGACGAACATCTCTGCGAAATTCCCATTGCTCTACTCACATCACGGGGAGCAGATCGTCACCGCAAAGTTGCAGCTAAATTAGGGGCAAGTGGTTATTACATCAAACCAGCGCCTGATGCCGAATTACTCGAAGCTGCCGAACGGATGATTAATGGTGAAGTGTTACTAGCAGGTAGCGTTCGTCAGCCAAGGGTGGTTTATCAAGAGGATGAAGGGGGGAATGGAGAAGCAACAACCACTCAACCCGAAAATCACCTGGTTTTAATTGTGGATGACTCGGTAATGGTACGGGAAATGCTCTCCGAAACCTTCTTAGGAGCAGGATATCAGGTAGAACAAGCTAGAGATGGTCAAGACGCCCTCGAAAAACTCCGTAACGGCTTATCCTGTGATTTAATCCTCTGTGACATTGAAATGCCGAAAATGAATGGGTTAGAGTTGCTATCTCGTTTGCAAAGTGATGAGGGACTGTCTGAGATTCCTATGGCTATGATTACCTCCCGTGGTGCTCAGAAAATGAAAGAAATTGCGGCTGAACGAGGGGCAAAAGGTTATTTTGTCAAGCCTTATATCGAAGAAGAGATATTAGATTCGGCAAAACGGCTAATTGCAGGGGAAGTGATGTTAGAAGCTGATAGTTTGAGTGAGGTTTAAAGCCCTTCACGTGATTTCAGTGACTACTAACCAGTGGACTGAGACAGAGGGAGGGGAGAGAGGGAAGAGGGAGGAGGTACTAATTCTCCCCACACCTTCCACAAAGTATCATCAACTTTTACCTAAAATATAGTCAAATATAGTCATTTAATGTCAACTCTATTTAGTTATTTTGTATTGACTTAGGACTCCAAATTAATTCTCACACTGAGAAAATCAATGCTAAGATGGACTAAGAAAAAGGTAGATTCCTCAAATGAATGAAGTTAGTAGAAAGACATATTATTAAACCTAGCCATCGGTTTTATTCAGAAATTGACCGACTTTGTTTTGCTTCTAAAAATCTCTACAATTATGCTAACTACCTCATTCGTCAAGCCTTCATTTTTGAGAACAATTATT
>JBFRWQ010000303.1:0-19077 GCA_051439665.1 Microcystaceae cyanobacterium
AACATATGGTCACAAAAAACACCCCTCGCCCTAACACTCGGGGGGGGGAGCCTCTAGTCTTTCCTCTTTCAGTGTCCTCTCTTTTGCTGTAGCCACGTCCGTTCTGTGTGTTGCAATGGAGAAGGCACAAGCCGTAAATTTAGTCACCTACTCCGATAGAACTACCTTTATTAACGATTTATCTGCCTTAACCACGATTTTGACTGAGGATTTTAATACCATCACCAGTGATATAATACAACCTGTTAGTGTAGGGGATTTAAGCTTTTCAGCCGTTGGTACTTCTGCTGATGAGAATGGAATTGAAGCGTTTGACCCTGGTGGTATTGATCTAGACACTGATGGCAATTCTATACCTCGTGATATTGATGGGACAACCCACTATCATGGGGACACAGTCGACACTGTTGTTACCGTAACTGTAACGCCTACCATTGGTTTTGGTTGGGACTTTACCAGTAAAGGGACTGGTGAAAGTTGGACAATTTTGGGTCAAACCGTCAACTATCCATCTAGTAATGGCTTCTTTGGTGTAATTAACACAGATTTAGAAACCTTTACCACAATTACCCTCGAAGGTGATGATCAAATTTGGGGGGCTGATAATGTGATTTATGGCGGTGCTGTCCAATCTACCCCTGAACCCTCTTCTCTCGTTGCTTTATTGGGATTAGGCGGTTTAGGGCTGTTATCTTGTCGTAAAAAACAAAAATAAAATATATTAAGTAACAAGGTGGGCTTTGCTCACCTTACCCTTTTTAAGTGTTTGGTTGGGTTAAGTCAAGAAAACCAACCTACTAAGTTTCATTAGATTATTTTAATGCTGATTCTGCCGAATCATAAAGATACTGTTGATATTTATCAGCAATTTTCGTGGCCAAGTCGCTCATTTGTGATGCTTTCTCCTCAGCCAGTTTAGCAACTTCTAACGCTTCTGCTAATTTTTCTTGTTGTTGTGGAGTTAATGATAGCCGTGTCTTGACCTCCTCACCGCCCTAATAAGTGCGGTGATTCCTAAACTTCACAATTTAGGTTTCTGCTTCATTCACCGTTGCATGCCACAGTTCTTAAAACCATGTACTGTCTTACACAAAGTCCACAGACTTTCATCCCATTTCAGAGATCCGATACCGATAGCCCATCGGTACGGTGTCAGCAAAAGCTTTTTGTACTTGTTGCTTGGATATTTTACCTGTACAAGCACTTTTCTGTACAGAACCCCTTAGATCCAGTTTTCAAGGTGCAATGCCTACTGCTTGGTTTTCGCTTTTCGGCACAATAGCATTCATTATAGCAAAGCCGTCGTAGAACGACGGGGTTTCAGACCCAAATTTTAGAGGATTTATCATCGAAAATTCTAACAGCCCTAATTACTAACATCTTAGTCTCTATCACCCGACCTAGCAATTCCCCCAAATCTTCCCCTGCTTCTTGAATAACTTCACTTTTTATATGAGGGGGTGAGATACTATCCACTGTTATCTGAATACGTCGCCTTGCGTTATCTCGAAATAACAATGAATTATTGAGAGTTGATAACAACTGAATTAGGACGCATATTATCGGAAAAAAGAGGCAAAAACTCCCTTATTATCTCAAGTCCTCTGGTTGCTTCATTTTCAATTTCGTTTAACTCCTGATTCAATGTATGGAGATTAGCTGATATCTCAGGGGGAATTGTCATAAATTATTAAAATGGTGGCTTATATTTTTGCTTTCGCCAAATATATCATACAGTTTGCAGTAGTCGTAAGTTGGATTAAACGAGAGTGACACCCCACAAAACTCTTATCCTTATGGGTGTTGGGTTTCGTATCTCAACCCAACCTACATTTACCATTTTTCTGAGAAAATCTTAGATAACTATAGGGAAGGTGGACATAAAAGCCCACCCTACGAATCAATTAAACAACGCTAAAGACAATGACAAATCCTAACACCGCCGCAAAGACAATGAGGGCATAAAACTGCGCTCGTCCGTTTTCAAGGTATTTTAAGCCTTCTCCACTGACAATGGTGGCTAAACCTGTTAAATTCACCGCACCATCAATCACACGGTAGTCAACCTCCATAATTTGACGGGCTAACCGACGACATCCCATCACAAAGACACTGTTGTAAAGGTCATCGAAATACCACTTATTGAGGGAGAATTGATAGAGTACAGGGAATTTATCTGCGATCGCTTTGGGGTCAATTTTATGACTCAGATACATTAAAGAGGCGATGGTAATGCCAATTAAGGCAATTCCCACTGAATTACCCGCCATAATTAAGAATTCTGTCTGGTCAAACTGTGCTACTTCTTCTAACACTTCACCAGGGGCATAAATTAAGCCTTCAAAGCGATTATTCCACGGCATTCCTACTAAACCAATTAAGGTAGAAGGAATGGCTAAAACCAGTAAAGGTAAAGTCATGGTAATAGGAGACTCATGGGGTTCGCTACTATGACCATGATCATCTGTATCATGATCTAATTCTTTGACATCCATTGCGCCGGGTCCAAAAGCAAGGAGTTGTTTCTGAATTTCTGTGTCATTCCCCTTAAATTCTCCTTCAAAGGTCATAAAGTACATACGGAACATATAAAAAGCGGTTAACCCTGCTGTTCCCCAACCTACGACCCATAATAAAGGATTAGCTTCAAATGCTAACCCTAGTATTTCATCTTTTGACCAGAAACCTGCAAAGGGAGGAATCCCACAGATAGCTAATGTTCCCACAAGGAAGCAAAGGGAGGTAATAGGCATATATTTCCGCAATCCCCCCATTAAGCGCATATCTTGTGCCAAGATGGGATCGTGTCCTACTACGTCTTCCATGCCATGAATGACTGACCCTGAACAAAGGAATAACATGGCTTTAAAATAAGCATGGGTCATCAGGTGGAATAAACCTGCGGTATAAGCGCCAATGCCCATAGCCATGACCATGTAACCTAATTGGGAAATGGTAGAGTAGGCTAACCCTTTTTTAATGTCATTTTGGGTTAAAGCAATGGTCGCCCCTAACAAGGAGGTAAACGCCCCTGTCCAAGCAATAACCGTCATGACTGAGGGAATATTCTCAAAAACAGGGTACATTCTTGCAACTAGGAATACCCCTGCTGCAACCATCGTTGCTGCGTGAATTAAAGCAGAAATGGGGGTAGGACCTTCCATTGCATCAGGTAACCAGACATGAAGGGGAAACTGGGCAGATTTAGCAACGGGTCCTAAAAAGACTAAGATAGCAAAAAGAATGGCTAGGATAGGAGCGATCGCACCAGAATTGACTAATCCTTCTAGTCTTTCTCCCATCACATCAAATTCAAAGCTTCCTGTTGCCCAATATAACCCTAACATCCCTAACAGTAAGCCAAAGTCACCCACACGGTTAGTGACAAAGGCTTTTTGACAGGCTTCCGCCGCCGCAGGGCGATCAAACCAGAAACCAATGAGGAGATAGGAACACATCCCCACCAATTCCCAGAAGACATAGACTTGCACTAAATTGGGGCTAATGACTAAGCCCAACATCGAAGAACTGAAAATGCTTAAATAGGCGTAAAATCGCACATAACCGGAATCATGAGCCATGTAACCATCGGTGTAGATCATGACCAGGAAGGCAACAGTGGTGACAATGACACACATTAAAGCACTGAGTTGGTCAATGGAATAGCCCATTTGTAGATGGAAATTACCCGCCGAAGCCCATTCAAACATCTGTTGATAGGGGGCGTGGCCTTGGACTTGACTCCAGAGGAGGGCAAAGGAAAGAACCATTGCAGCGCCCAAAAGGGAGACAATAA
Source organism: Microcystaceae cyanobacterium (assembly GCA_051439665.1). Classification (GTDB taxonomy): domain Bacteria; phylum Cyanobacteriota; class Cyanobacteriia; order Cyanobacteriales; family Microcystaceae; genus JBGTGT01. Next base: position 3,797 of record JBFRWQ010000303.1, read on the forward strand.
AGACTGAATTGACTTGTCTGAGGCGATTTGTCGCTTCATTAAAGGAAATTAGCCCAGATCCGACCACCATTGCCCCAATTAAAGGGAGAATGGGAATCAGCCAAGCGTATTGATAAAGTGAGTCCATACTATTTTTTAGCTGGTTATTTGTACTTCTTTACTTATGTTAGTCGAGGTCTGGAAGAAGGGAACATGATCTGACTTTTCACGGCATCATTAATACCCACATTCCGCACTTCCACTTGAACTACGTCAAGTAGTATAGAATGAGGAGCATTAGAAGGCGATCCCCCCATTCGTCCCATTCGTCGGGTTATTCGCCCTATTTATAGTACATTTTGGTTTTTCCGCAATATTGCTGCTTATTGGCAAAATTGTGTGATTATCTCACCAGAAAATGTCCGAAATTTGTACATAGAAAAAGTGAAATTGCTTTATGAACAATATTTCTTAGACAAGGAAGATAAAACACCTCACACATTTTGATTGATGTTATTATGCGATCGCATAGAAACAATTTAGCTGCGATCGCTTTTTTAAACCACTATGAAAATTACCTTTGATACTTTTACTGTACACAAGCGCTTTGCATTAACAATCAGTCGAGGAACAACAGCACAAAATACTAATATTTGGTTAAAGATTCAACAGGATGACTGGGAAGGATGGGGGGAAATTTCACCGTTTTCTATTACGACGGAAAAGCAAGAGCAGCTTGATTTAATTACCACACAATTATCAAATATCATTCCTCAATTAGAAAAATTTCATACCTTAGAAAGACAAAAGATCGAAGCATTTCTTGAACAAAATAAAATCCCGTCTTATATTAAAGCAGGAATTGATGTTGCTTTATGGGATTGGTTAGGTAAAAAAGCAGCGCTTCCTCTCTGGCAACTGTTGGGATTAAATTTAGATGCTATACAACCTATTTCTGTAACTATCGGTATCAGTTCCCCTGAAAAAGCAGTTGAACGTTTAAATAATTGGTTAGAAGTGATTGATGCGAAAATTATTAAAATAAAACTAGGAAGTCCAGCAGGAATTAAAGCAGATCAAGCAATGTTTAAAGCCATTCAGCAAACCGTTCCTCATAAACAGTTAATGGTAGATGCCAATGGAGGGTGGCGCTTAGAGGATGCAATAATAATGTGTGATTTTTTAGCCAACTATCAGGTTAAGTATGTTGAACAACCCCTGGCAGTTGGAGAAGAAGATCAACTTAAAATACTATCAAAACAGTCTCCCTTACCGATTTTTGTTGATGAGAGTTGCTTTACTTGTCATGATATACCTTTCTTAGCGGATAAGGTAAAAGGGATTAATATTAAATTAATGAAAGCAGGGGGAATAAGTGAAGTCTTGCGGATGATTCATACCGCTAAAGCCAGTAATTTACAGGTCATGTTTGGTTGTTATTCTGATAGTAGTTTAAGCAATGGTGCAATGCTGCATTTAGCGCCGTTAGCAGATTACTTAGACTTAGATAGTCATTTGAATTTAGTTGATGATCCCTTTACTGGATTAATATTGGATGAGCAAGGAAGATTATTACCTAATCAATTACCAGGGTTAGGATTAATTAGATAATAAAAAATAAAAAAGACAAAGGATTGAGCGTAGTGGACTGACATCGCTAAAATAAAGTAATCACTTTGAGTTTGTAGTGAGGGCTTTAGCCTTACTATAATTCTCAAGGGGCTTACTACGAACTATTCCCTTGCCCCTGAGTATAGTTATCAAGAGAAATATTATGACAATTAGCGTATTAGGAACAGGATTAATGGGTAAACCCCTTGCAGAAAGACTCTTGCAAGCTAATCTGCCAGTTATAGCCTATAATCGAACAGTTGATAAAGTAGCAGACTTAGAAGCAAAAGGGGCAACCATCGCTCAAACCCCCTTAGAAGCCATTAAAGCATCAGATCATTTAATTTTGATGTTAACTGATGCTAAAGCAATTCGAGAGGTGATCTTAAGCCCAGAAACAGCCAATACACTGCAAAATAGAACCGTGATTCAGATGGGAACGATCGCCCCTGATGAGAGTCGTGCGATCGCAGCCGATATCACCAAATACGGTGGAGACTACTTAGAAGCGCCTGTTTTAGGGAGTATTCCCCAAGCTAAAACAGGGACATTATTAGTGATGGTGGGGGCAACTACCGCCCAATTTGAACAAAATCAGGAAATATTACAGCATTTTGGTGAAAAACCTCAGTATATTGGGGAAGTCGGCACCGCTTCTGCTTTAAAATTAGCCTTAAATCAACTTATTGCAGCCTTAACCAGTGGTTTTGCCCTTAGTTTAGGATTGATTGAGCGTCAAGGGGTAGATGTGACAAAATTTATGGATATTTTACGAGAAAGCGCTTTATATGCGCCAACGTTTGATAAAAAATTAGATCGTATGCAGCAACGCAATTTTGCCAACCCGAATTTTCCCACTAAGCATCTATTAAAAGATGTGGATTTATTTCTCAAACAAGCTGATCAAAGTGGGTTAAATAGGGAAGGATTAACAGGTATTCGCACTATTATTGAGCAAGCAATGGAATTAGGCTTATCTGACCAAGATTATTCTGCTATTTTTTCTGCTATCACTCCTTCCGATTAATCAACCTCACAGGCTATCCTTAATGCACCAATTAACCAAGCATCAGGACGAGGTTCAAGTCCACTAGAACTATTGATCACATTTTGCCAACCATATCCTTCTGCATCATACTGTTCCATATTAGATTTTAGGGTTGTTAAATCTTTAATTACCTTAGAGCGATCGATTTTGAGTAAATTGAGGAATTGATCAGGATTTTGAGCGCTTGGCATTGCTTTTACAATGTTACAAATATCAGTCTGATTAGGTGGAGAAGCGCTAACCCCTTGAACCTTATGAAACTCAATCACAAAGATGAATACTGTTATTAAACAGGATAATAGGATCAATCTATGATTGAATTTGAACAATTTTGAGATCATATCATTAATTGAAATTGAATTGTCAAAATAAAGTATTCATGTATAACTCTCCTGACTTAATAGTGATTCGCCAAACTTATAGATCGTAGTTAATAGTGTATAGTCAACAACTTAACTATTAACTATTAACTATATTCTTCAGATCATGTCAGGAGAGCCTTTATTACTGAGAAACAGCGCCTTGTAAGCGCTTCTTATCCCATCCTTTTTGATGAAGTAATACCCATGATTGAACTAAATCGGGTCCTTGTAGATCTCCCATTAAACCTGCACGGAGGGATTTCATCACAAAGCCTTTTTTCACTTTTAACTGTTTAGTGATTTTTTTAATGATTTCTTGGCCTTGTGCTACTTCAAATTGGGAATAACTCTCTTTCTCTTCTAACAGCGTTGTTAACATCTCCTTAACCCCTTCTTGCTGCAATTGAGCGATCGCTTTTTCTGTATAAGTCACCGACTCTCCAAATAATAAACGGCTTTCTGCCACTCCATCAGTTAAACGGGTTAAGCTAGGGGCAATCAAAGCGCTTAAAGCTTCTAACCAAGAGCGATCTTGCTCTAAATCGACTGAATAACCCGCCTCTTGCCAATAGGGAACTAACAACTCTACCAATTCCGTTGCAGGTAATTGATGTAAATATTGACTATTCAACCAGTCCAGTTTATCCCAATCAAATTTTGCCCCTGCTTTATTCACTCGGTCAAGGGTAAAGGTTGCGGCTGCATCTGAGAGGGTAAAAATTTCTTGAGTTGCATCGGGAGGAGTCCACCCCAATAGAGTCATATAATTGGCCATTGCTTGAGGTAAAAAGCCCATTTTGCGGAAGTCATCGATGGATGTCACCCCATCTCGTTTGGAGAGTTTACGACCTTCTTGATTTAAGATCAAAGGGGTATGGGCAAAGTCAGGAACAGTGGCACTAAACGCCTCATACAGTAAGATTTGTTTAGCTGTATTAGCGATATGATCTTCTCCACGAATGACATGGCTAATTTTCATATCAATATCATCAACAACCACCGCCAGATTATACAAAGGTTGGCCAAATGTTTGATCATCGGTTTCTGGTGTTCGTGCAATCACCATATCACCGCCCAAATCGCTTCCTTTCCAGAGCATTCGACCTCTAACTAAATCTTTCCAGATAATTTCTCGATCATCCTCAATTTTAAAGCGAATCACCGCTTTTCTACCTTCCGCTTCCAAGGCTTGACGCTCTTCTTCTGTTAAATAACGATGACGGTTATCATAGCGAGGAGCTTGATTTTTCGCTTTTTGGGCTTCTCGCATCTCTTCTAATTCTTCAGGGGTGCAATAGCAGCGATAAGCTAACCCCTTATCTAATAAGGTTTGAATGGCTTGGCGATATTGATCGAGGCGCTGGGTTTGGAAAAAGGGACCCTCATCCCATGTTAAGCCCAACCAAGTGAGGCCAGATTTAATATTTTCCGTGTATTCTGGACGTGAGCGCTCTTGATCTGTATCTTCTACCCTTAAGATAAATTTTCCCCCTTGATGACGGGCAAATAACCAGTTAAACACAGCCGTTCTCGCTGTGCCGATATGTAAGTTTCCCGTAGGACTAGGGGCGATGCGTACTCTGACTGTCACAATATCCTCGCTATGCACATTCAACTTAACAACCTTTTATCATAACGAGGTTTCTGCGCCTTTGAGTGAGTTTCCACCCAATAGTGTTTGGCTTATTAGTTATCTGTTGAGACAGAGATTAGGGAAGACAGGGAAGAGGTATTTATACTCCCCACACTCCCCACACAGGAGTCTTTCTCGTTAACTTTTGTAACATTTCCTTGCCTTTTGGCTGTAACTCTCTAAAATCTGAAAGAGAATCTAAATGATAAGTTCTTCTAAGAAAAAAGATTAAAAAAACTAAAGTTCAACTATGAGTCATTCCTTTATTCTTGCTCCCCGTTATCGATTAGACGATGAATCTTCCTGGTTAGAAGGTGTTGATCCTTGCCAATATTACTGGATTTGGGTGAATGGTGATCCTCAAGTCTCTGTAGTAATTCCTGGTTTATGTGTTAGTAATAAACAAGAACTTAAAACCGTGATCAAGCAAATGCGATCGCTACAGTCAGGTGAAATGATGCGAATTCAGCGTGCTGCGGATAGTTTTGTTTTACATTGTGTGGGTGATAATTGTTATGGGATTGAAGGGCAAGTTCAAGGTGCATTAGTATGGCATTTATTTGATCAAGAAGCATTAGAAAGTTTATTGATGACTAGCCATCCTGATTGGCTTCCTTCTACTCAAGGGATGGAATTGGGTCGAAAGCGCTTGAATCAGGCTTTTGTCCAACCTGCTTATGCTCAATAAAAGCCCCTTTAGGCTTGTAGTAGGGGCTTTAGCCCTAGACAAGCCTTATTCTAATGCACCAAATTAGCTGTGTCATTCCACTACTAGACTATTTCACCTAAAATGAAGCAATAGATGTAGGTTTGGTTGAGGCACGAAACCCAACACAACCCAATTCTAACGCACTAAATTAGCTGAAACAATCCACTACGCACAAGGCAGGAGGGTTTCAGCAAGCCCTAGATAAAGGGGGGTTAATGGGCGGATTTGGTATTAATTGAGGGGCTAAAGCCCAACAACAGTTGTCTGCTTAAACCTAGTTAATTGAGGGGCTAAAGCCTAACAACAGTTTTCTGCTTAAACCTAGTTAATTGAGGGGCTAAAGCCCAACAACAATTTTCTGCTTAAACCTGGTTAATTGAGGGGCTAAAGCCCAACCACAGTTGTCTGCTTAAACCTGGTTAATTGAGGGGCTAAAGCCCAACAACAGTTAAGATTTGATGGGCAAAGCCCATCCTACTCATTAAAATTCTCTAACGACTGCTTGATCGTCTTTAATTTCACCGACTAAGACAATATCGGCTACCCCAACAAATAGACCATTTTCTAAGACACCTGGCAGATTATTTAAGGTTTTTTCCATCGTAGCGGGATCATCAATACTGGGGAATTGAACATCAACGACTAAATTTCCTTGATCTGTAACAACGGGTCCTGCTTTCTTGATCCCCATCCGTAATTCTGGCTTTCCTCCTAATTTTTCAATCGCTCTCATCACAGGAGCGATCGCCATCGGAATCACTTCGACGGGTAGTAAAAAAGTAGAATTGAGCTTATCCACTAATTTTCCACTATCTACAACCACAATAAAGGTATCAGCTAAACTATCCACAACTTTTTCCCTTGTATGGGCTGCCCCACCCCCTTTAATTAGGTTTTTCTGGGGATCAACTTCATCAGCCCCGTCAATCGCAACATCTATGTGATCAATGGCATCAAGGGTGGTTAGGGGAACACCATACTGTTTAGACAATACCTCTGCTTGAAAAGAGGTGGGAACACCCACAATATTGCTTAATTCGCCATTTTTTAAGCGCTCTCCAATGTATTGGATGGCATAGGCGGTGGTTGAACCCGTACCTAATCCAACAATAGTATTAGATTCTACCCGTTGGGCAGCCGCTTTACCCACTTCTTGCTTCATGATCTTGACTAAATCAGGGTTGCTCATCTTGAATGACTCCATCGTGAAGTTGACCATCCTTGATCTTAGCCGAAAGCGTCACTATTCCGATAAAAGGTTAATTGAGTATTGCCATACTGTTTTTCACGACATAAGGATAGAGGGGCGATCGCATGGGCTGGCCATTGTTTAGGATTATGTTCAACAGCCATTTCTCCATCAGCGCTTAATAGGTTATGGGTTGCGATCGCTTCTAACACAGGTTCATAGAGTTGACTTTGATAGGGAGGATCAAAGTAAATATAATCAAATGTCTGTTCGGTTAATGTCTCTAAGCGACGCAGAACATTTCCTTTTAAAATACGGAAGCTTTGCTCTTCTCTAGCAATCTTTGACCAATTTTCCCGAATAATTTGACAAGCTTTACTATTTTGTTCAATAGCAATTACTTCTTTCGCTCCACGACAGAGTGCTTCTGCTCCCATTGAGCCACTTCCGGCACATAAGTCGAGCCAACGACACCCTTCAATTTGCCCTTGCCAGATATTAAATAAAGCTTCTCGGACTCTGGCTAATGTCGGACGGGTTAATTGACCTGATAAGGTTTTAATTTCTCGATTACCATAGATTCTCATCTAGCTGCTTTTTTGGCTTGCAATTCTAGTAAGTCTTGAAGAGAAGCTAATAACTTAACCTCTACTGCATCAATTTTATCTTGAGCGCTGAGGTGAAAAGTCCACCCAACATTGACTCCAAATAAAGGGGTTTCTACTTTGCCCCTAATATCAATAATAGAATGATTCCCCTCACTAGCAATCATTTTTCCTTGCTGAGGATATAACTTTAGTCCTTGAGCTTCTGTTTCTAGATAAGTAGCGATCGCTGTCTGTCCCACAATTCCCTCTTCAAAGGGGGGATATAACACACCCTGTTCACTAAATAACTGAGCCGTTGCTTTAAAGTCACCTGCATTGAGGGTTTGAAAATATTGTAGGATAATTGGCTGATTAATCCCTTTAATGGTTAAAGAATTGTCTAAAGTAACTGTCATTTTTTTTAAATTATGAATTATGAATTATGAATTATGAATTATGAATTAAAATCTGATCGCCCATACCTGACAAGTGAAAAAATGGTTTTCAGCCTCTTTTTTCAAATCTCTACTGTCCTAACCGTAATGGGCAGGGCTATAGTAGGGAAGATCATTCTTCATTCTTCATTCAACATTGCTGCCTTTAGCTATATCTCCAAAAAAAAAGCAGGAAAACCCTGCTCTTTATATTGGGAGATACAAAGCGAGAGATAAAACAACTAGGCTAGAGGATCAGTTCCCATGTCAACTACAGCATTGCGAAGAACTGTAATTTGTTGGTTGAACTCTAGGTTTTGAATGGCTGCTAGGGTGAGACTTGCTTCTCGACTGAGGGTATAACCACTAGGAACAGGAATGACTTCCCCTTGCTCCATTAATTCAGCTAATTGATACCAAAAAGCTAACTTAGTATTAGTCGTTAGAACACCATAGGAACGGGTTTGAGGTGTATTAACTTGATTAACTAAATCCCGCATAAAACTCAACTGCTGCTCAGAAGTCATTGCTTTGACTTGGTTCAATAAACCTTCAGCAAATTGTAAACGAGCAGCCCCTGGTGCAGCAGGTGTGATAGAACGACCAATTTCGGTATAAATAAACCAAAGAAGTCCTAACTGATCATCAGTACTGAGGCGTTTGATTTTTTCAGTGACATCTGCCACATTATTGACCAAGGGGTTGATGCTAAATTTAGTAGTAGATGCAGTGTAAACCATAATTTTTGTTTAGGAAGTTGCGATAGTGCAGGAGGTTTGGGAGGTCATTCCCTTTCCTCATCTCCATTATGTAACAAATCATTAAGAATTGCAAAGTTTTTTGTAAATTGCTTGACATGAATTTTTATTGATGGTATCCATTCATGAACCTTAACAGTCAGCGCATTAAAGAAAAAGCGAGGGAGATTGGCTTTCATTTAGTAGGGATTGCTGAGATCGAAGCAAAATATAACGACGGTGCAGTCCAACACCTAAAAACTTGGTTAAGCTTAGGCTATCATGCAGAAATGGCTTGGATGAGCGATCCTCGACGGGAGAATCTACGCCAAATCATGCCCGATGTTCAATCTGTTATCTCAGTTGCTTTGAACTATTACACTCCCCATACCCATTCTAACCACCCCCAAGTGGGTAAAATTTCTCGTTATGGTTGGGGACGGGATTATCATCGGGTGATGCAAAAAAGACTTAAAGCTTTAAATCAGTGGCTACACACCCAAGAGTCAACCATTCAAACTCGTTATTATGTAGATACTGGACCGGTGCAAGATAAAGTTTGGGCGCAACGAGCAGGATTAGGTTGGATTGGTAAAAATGGTAATGTTATTAGTCGTTTCTATGGTAGCTGGTTCTTTATTGGTGAAATTATCACTAATCTTACTTTAGATCCTGATCAACCCCATACTAACCACTGTGGAACTTGTACTCGATGTTTAGAAGCTTGTCCAACTAATGCCATCCCTCAGCCTTATGTTATTGATGCTAATCGCTGTATTGCCTACCATACCATTGAAAATCGCTCAGAGACTCTACCTGAGACTATTCAACCTCATCTCAACGGTTGGGTAGCAGGATGTGATATTTGTCAGGATGTTTGTCCTTGGAATCAAAGATTTGCCCAAGAAACTGATCTTCCTGATTTTCAGCCCTATCCCCACAATATTGCCCCAAAATTGCAAGACCTCGCCGCAATCAGTCCAGAGGATTGGGATCAACGTTTTCGAGGATCAGCGCTACGAAGAATTAAACCCTCAATGTTAAGACGGAATGCTTATGCTAATCTAAAAAGGTAGGGTGTTTTTATGAAGGGTTTGGACATTAAAATTTGTAAGTTCTTGTAGCTTTTGCATAAATATTTTAGCGCTCAACCTTAGCTTTTCTGATAATGTTACTCAACAGCTTGAACTTATGGTTTTAAAAGTTATTATTTTTGATTTTGATGGCACGATCGCAGATACTTACGATATCTTTGTCGAGATTGTCAATGAGCTTTCGGGAGAATTTGGCTATGATCCCGTGGCTCAAAGGGACTTAGAGCGCTTAAAACATCTGAGTTCCAGAGAAATTATCAAAGAAGCCAATATTTCCCTCATTAAAATTCCCTTTATCCTGAAACGAGTGAAAAGTGAATTGAGAGAGAGAAGCGATAAATTAACCCCAATTCAAGGCATTCAAGATTGTTTACTAGGGTTAAAAGAACAGGGATATCACTTAGGCATTCTGACCTCAAATATCAAGGAAAATGTTGTTGCTTTTCTTGATAATAATCAGTTAAATGATACATTTGATTTTATTTATTCAGGAACAACTTTATTCGGCAAACATAAAGTCATTAACCGTATCATCAAACACCATCACCTTAGTCCCAAAGAAGTGATGTATGTGGGAGATGAAACCCGTGATATTCAGTCAGCCCAAAAAAGCCAAGTCCTAATGACAGCCGTGGGTTGGGGCTTTAATTCCCCTCAAGTCCTTACTAAATATCATCCCGATTTTATTATTAATCAGCCCTATGAGTTATTAGAAGTGGTGGGTAGTTTAAATCCAAGCAGACAACCAAGTCTGTCTCTGTAGTAACGGACTGCATTAAACCCACCCCTTAATTGTTATGATTCCCTAATATAAATTTGTCCAAAGAGGTAAAGGATACTTTAAGATCAGATCAAGCTGTTGAATATTAATGAGGTCAGCTAATGAAACTGCAACCCTTCTCTAAGTTGCTGGCCAGACATCCCCACCTTAAGTATGATCTTGAACAGGAAAATTTTCTGATTGGATACTCAACGGGTGGCCAAAGGGGGCAACTGTTATCGGTGTTTCTTCTTAATTCCCCTTGGAGAGAATATTGTCTAGAAGCCAAAGCCTTAGAAGTGATTCCCAGTGGCGGCGTTTTAGTCGTATCCAACGACGAACCTTGGCAATTGCAAGGAATCTGGCAAGCCTATTACTGGGATGCGCCCTTTGTTCCCACGCCCCGTTCTTCTTCTCATCTTCAATCGCCAATGTTAACTAATATGGCGACGACTATTTCCATTAAGTCAGCCCAGCAGGAAATCAAACAAAAAACATCATATTCTTCCCGTTGAGAGTGATTTATTGCTATTTAATCTGGAGAGAGACAACTTGTTTCTCTCTAGTATCCTAGTCTCTACTTGCCGTAAGCTCGAAAAATTGATACTCTGGAAGAGTAAGGATAAATCGTTCATCCGCAAGCTCTAGCGGACGGAAGTAGGGAAATTCCCGAAGGAACGCGCCTCATTCATAACTCCCCAAAGGAAGAGGCGAAGACCATGAAACCTTTAAACATCGTCAACAACAGTGAAGAAGCCTTAGTATTAGCGACGGCTCAAGGTTCAACCGTTCATTTATTCCGTGAAACCGAAGACACTTTAGATCCCACCAAAGATCAATTTGATTTTTCTCTGTGGGCCAAAGCAGTCAAAAAACAAATGGTTGATTCACTGCAACGCCGTAATCAGGACAATGTTGGCACAAGAAGCTAAAACTTAACCTACTAGAGATAACAGTTCAAGATATTCCCATGAATTGGAAAAAACTTGATACTTTCGTCTGTATTCAGTCGCCGTGGCTAACCCTCATCGGAGAAAAATGGCAGGATGAACAGCAGAAAATTCTCGATTACTGGCGTGTTGAGAAAGCGGATTCAGTGATTGTGATACCTATCTATCGTGATCAGTTTCTGCTTCCTCAGCCCATGTTCCGTCCAGGTGTAGAAGACGTAACCCTAGATTTTCCAGGGGGAAGATTACCCAACAATCAAACCCCCTCATCTGTGGTTGCGACAATTTTGAAACGAGAATTAGATATTCCCGAAAGCGCTATTTTATCAAGGGAAGAAATTAATCATACCCCTTGGATTGTTAATAGTTCTTTTTCTAATCAGAAATTATATGGATTTATTGCCCATCTCGATTCTAAATGGGAATTTCCTTTAGACAAAACAAGAGAAATTTATGCAGTTACCCCTGAAGGGATTAATAATTTGTTAGAAAAGCTAACTTGTCTGCAATGTCGTAGTTTATTATTACAATGGCTAGTACTGCGAATGCAGAATTAAGAATTTAGCATAAGATCAGGAATTTTAGTTCAATTTATTGAGCGCTTCTTATCGGTTCTTTGAAATTAATTTCAAGGTGGGTGTTCTGAGAAGTGCAAGAGATGGTTATACCAAATCCAAGGTTAGCACCCCCTTTAAACGTAAGGCAGGAGGCAGAGGGCAGGAGGCAGGAGAGTTTACTAAAAAATATATAAAGGGGGTTTAATGGGCGGATTTGGTATGATAATCGTTAATCCTATGATTTGATGGGCAAAGCCCATCCTACCTAATTCACCAAATTAGCTGTCAGTTCTCTAGCTTTCGTTAAGTTGGCGCTCATTTAACCATTGTTGTAAATTTTGAGCAATCCAATTCGCCTCATTATGGCTTAATCCATAACCGAAGATATACGCTTTTTGATGAGTTTTGATCATAATCTGAGCTACATTATCAATTGGTTTCACCTTAATTGAGACAATAGAAGGTAATTTGAGCATTTTTGATTTTGTCCATAGCCCTCCCAAGAAATTGTTTTGAATAAATAAATGCTTAGGGTTAAGTTCTACAACATACCTCATTCCTAAATGACCAATGATTCCCTTAACAATAATAAGGAAAAGATAGATTGATAGGATAAAATTAACAGGAACTAGAAGTAGCATTAACAGTCCAGGCATAAACCATGAAATCGTAACCAAAATAAAAGACAGAGGGAAAGTAAGAATCCCAATCATAAAAATAGCAAGCGCTATCATACCCCCCTGTTGAGTGAGACTATAAAAAAGATGTTTAATCGCTAAATTATTAAATCCTCTTACAGGAATTAAACAATAAAGTTCGTCAGGGGTATTCTTGAGAATAATATTAGTATTAGATGGACGTTTAAGGGTTTGGTTAGGGATAGGAAGCGCTTCTATGGGCTTCTCAATTAGAGAAATGCTGGGAATAGATTGATTATATTCTAGGACTTTTAAGGCTGTTTTTGCCCTTTGAAAGCGCCGATCTAAAGTATCCGTTGTTTTTTGCAACCAGTTTAAAAATTGCGGACTAATTTCAACCTGATCAGCAAACTGAATTCGATAGTCTTTGTGGGGTAATTCTGAGGGAACAACCCCCGTTAATAAGTGAATTAATGTTGCCCCTAATGCGTACAAATCGGAGGCAAAAACAGCCTTGCCCCAAAATTGTTCTAGGGGAGCATATCCACTGGTTCCCACAATGGTAAAGGTTACACCAGTGACGGCTGCTTGAGCTTGGACTGCACCAAAATCGACCAAATATATTTTTTCATCTTCTCCTAGAATTAAGTTACTGGGCTTAATATCTCGGTGTAAAACAGGGGGACTAAGACCATGTAAATAGACTAAAATTTCTAGAATATCAATAGCAATTTGACGTACTTTTTGTTCGGTAAATAAAGTCGTTTTATCTAATAAATCTTGTAGAGAATTGCCTTTAATATAGTCTTGTACTAAGCCAAACCAAGGAATTCCCTGACCTTCCGCTTTATCAATATTAAAATAATTACGATAGCGAGGAATACGAGGATGGGATAAAGACTCTAAGACTTGTGCTTCCCGTTCAAATAATTTTAATTCTTCCCATTGCATATCGGGACTAAAAGCTAATAACTTAACGGTCACTTGTTCTTGTGTTTCCACATCAGTTGCTAACCATGTTTGACGGCCTTTGGCTGTTCTCCCCAGACGTTGCTGAAGTTGGTAGCGGTTTTCTAAGATTGAATCTGATTCAAACATTGTGCTTTATGAAGAGAAGATGAAAAGTTAAGAAATATAAAGTTTTATCTCTATTTTTTCCTTATCTAAATAATAACATCTCTTTTGTTACTGTGATGGGTAAAACAAGAGGAATGCCTAATTATGCGCCAGATGAACCAAGGAAAGAAGTAAAAACTCAATCTAACAGGTATTGATCTGCGTTAGGAGTAAAAAAATGACATTATTAACAAAATGTGGACGCAAACAGTCAGAAAATTCAACTATTGATGAGATTTATGATAGTGAATTAATGTACTTAATTTTTCAACCATTCTCCCTTGAGGTTGTGTTACAATCCAAGAGTACTCAGATTAAAGGAGTTTTCCATCATGAACGAAGAACCCAACATCATTACCTACTCCTTAGCAGAGATGTTATCTAGATTAGATCAGAAAATTGACCGATTAGATCAGAAAATGGACAGTATAGAAACTAAACTAGAGGAGAAAATCGATAACCTAGAAGATAGACTAGAGGAGAAAATCGATAATCTGGAAGATAGACTAGAGACGAGAATCGATAATCTAGAAGATAAACTAGAGAAGAAAATTGATCATGTAGAAGATAAACTAGAGGAGAAAATTGATCATGTAGAAGATAAACTAGAGGAGAAAATCGATCATGCGGAAACTAAACTAGAAGGTAAACTTAACCAACAATCAGAGGATATAGCTAGTATTAAAGGAGTTTTACAAGGTCAACAGCCATCCGTTCAGAAAATTCCTGATTTAGCAGAAAAGGTGGGAGAATTAAAAAACTGGCGACAATTTGTCATTATTACCATAACCGCAACAGTTAGTGGTTTTATCGGTTGGTTAATTCGGGGTGGAAACTTTAAACCCTAAATATTCATATAAAACATAATTGAAACTTGTAATAACCCTCAATAAACAAATGGCTAATTTACCCAATAACTCCCAACCAAACCCTACACTAGCAGAGAATATTAGAAAACTAGATCAACTTGCTACTCAAAATAACGTCTTGATCACCAAAGTTGAGAAAATTGTCACAGAATTTCATCAAGAACTAAAAAAAATCTATGGTAATCAATTAATCAAGATTGTTCTCTATGGTTCTCACGCAAGAGGAGATACCAACGAAGATTCTGATATTGATATTATGGTTATTTTTAAAACGAGAATATCTGCTGGTGATGAGATTTTTCGGATGGGAGCAATCAAAAATAAACTTAATCTTAAGTATGGCGAAATGCTCTCCGTCTTTCCCATTTCTGAAGAAGATTTTTTATTTAAACAAACTCCTTTATTAGATAATATTCGTCGTGAGGGAATTGTCTGGTGAATCGTATTCAAACCTTGTTAGACATTGCAAAAGAAGAATTATTAGCGGCTGAACTTTTATTAAATCATAATCTCTATCGTTCTTCTATTTCTCGTTCCTATTATGCACTATACCATACAGTACAAGCTCTTCTAGCAGCAAAAAATATTAATACTCGAACTCACAAAGGTGCAATTCAGAAATTTGGACAACACTTTATTAAAACAGGAGAATTATCACCAAAATTATCGCAGTTCTTAGGTGATACTTTTGATTTAAGACATTTGAGCGACTATGATGAAACAGTAAAAATTAGTCAACAACAAGCTCAATTAACCCTTGACAATGCTAAATTTTTTATAGAGCAAGTGATCACATATCTTAACCATTAGTCTTCTAAATAAGAAATGATCAATCATTAAGAACGACTAAACTATTTTCACCTGACTTGGGAATCTCAGACAATTCATAATTCCCTTTTAGTCGCTATCGTTTACTCGTTTCCAAATATAATAATCCATATCATCAGAGTTTGATGATTTAAAATTCAGATACTTATTTTCAATCAGAGTAAATGTTAGGGTAGCTTC